>JAITBW010000147.1 GCA_031283385.1 Nitrososphaerota archaeon | reverse complement strand
TGAAGGTTATGCTGTGCGTACTGCTGGCGTTGTTACTAGTGCAAAGATTGAAGACTACATCAACCGAGCTTGAAAGCAATGGATACCTACCTCGTAAGAGGTAGGTAATTCATTTCTTTGTTGCTAAAGATTGTTTGATGTTTGTGTAAATTGTTTGTTATGGGTATGTTGAGTTGTTGTTTTGTAAAATTGTGTTGTGGTTTTTTGTGCGAAAGTGTAAATAGGTTGTTAGTTCTTTTAGGGGCTTGGACGATGAGGAAATCGAGGTACGATGAGGCTGAAGGCGGGGAATTTATGCTGGATGCTTGTGAAGTTTTTTTCCGCTACTGAGTCCAATATGTGTGGTTAATGGTTTTTAGAAAAGAATGATGTTGTATATTGCCGTTGTTGTTGGTAAAATGTGAAAAGTTTTTAGAAGTAAGGGGGGGGGGGTTTTTTGGGTTGTTAGTAATAGTTGTCTTGTTTTCCAGATATGCGTACCCATACTGCGATTAGTATGACTGCTAGTATGGCGCCTACGATGCCTGCGATTAGGTAGTCTGTAAAGTTGCTAAGTGATGGTAAAACTTCTCTTAGCCATGGGACAAGATGTTTTAGTGCGAGTGAGGCTATTATGCCTGCGATGAAGCCTATGATGGCGATTATTCCGAAAATTTTTATTCTTTGATCCATTGTTTCACCTTTTTATTGTTAGGTGTGTTTGGTATCTTTTTAATGTAACTTACATATTTTTGTAAAATTCGTGGTGGTCTGTTGTCTGTTTTTTGCTGTATTATGTTAATGTTTATGTACTCTAAATCTTTCGCAAAATATGTCGCATATGAGGGTATATACGTGAATAATATGTAGAGATATAGGTGGCCACGGCGTGTCGTAGCAAAATTAATCATCGGGAGTGCTGTTAGTGTGATAGGAGGTAAAATTAGTTGTCAGAAAGATTCGCAAAGAAATGGGATAATAATAGACGAGATGAAACTCCGTTTACAGACAGAATAAAAGATGCGGTGAAACCACCGGTACCATTAAAACCAAGATTAGATTTTGCAACAAGACGTATTGATCTTCAGGTTCAAAAACTAGATCAAGCTAATGAACGGTTTACTCAAAGAGACCGTGCAATATTTGCAAAAATTGTTGACGCATACACTAAACATGACAGTGCACGCGCTAACGTTTTCGCAAACGAATTAGCTGAAGTACGCAAAATGTCAAAATTAATCATGAACGCAAAACTTGCCCTCGAGCAAATTACATTACGCTTACGAACAGCATCCGAGTTAGGCGATGTCGTATCATCATTAGGTCCAGCAGTAGGTGTACTACGCTCAGTCCGAAGCGGACTATGCAGCGTATTCCCAGAAGCTGAAAATGAACTTGGAGAAATCGGCAACATGTTGAGCGGAATTATGATTGAAGCAGGCCAAGGCAGTGGAATGACATTAAACTTTGACGCAGTCAACGAAGACGCAGCAAAGATTCTAACAGAAGCCGCAACAGTTGCAGAACAAAAAATCAAAGACAAATTCCCAGATCTACCGCCAGGAATGCCCTCAACAGCACCTGCAGCGGCAAGAGCTGAAAGCACCACTGAAGGATATTAAAAGTAGGAGCAAAAACCATGTCTTCCTCCAACCTTTTTCTTTCTTTGGGAAAACCCATAAAAAACGAATATGGAAAAGTAATAGGCAAAGTAGCCTCATTCGCATTAGCCCCAAACGGTAAATTCGACGCCGTATTTGTAGAATTCGCTGACGGATCCTTTTCAAAGCAGCCTATGGAAAACCTTAGATTCAATGGAACTGACATTACGTTTGTTTCAAAAATAAAGTCTCAGGCAAACATGCTGTGTGATCAGATACCTCTCCTTTGGCGAAAAGATCAAGCGGTTAAAGATTTAAATGACAAAAACAAAATTACTCCCGAGCTATTTCACGAGTTACACAGTAGCTTTGAAGGCATTCTAAACCAGCTGAAAAAGGATGGTCAAGTCGTAATTGACGAGGCCGCTGTAGAGATTGCTAGATGTGAGGAAGAAATTAAGTCCTTAGGTTATGCTATGGCTAATCTTGAACTTGAGCATGAAATTGGTCAAGTTGACGAAGAAACTTATAATGAAGCATTTAGTTTGCTGCAAAATAGTTTGAAACGCGCAACTACTGAGAAAACCGATTATGAGCTTATAAAAAGCAAAGTTTCAAGTATACTAATCGGGGATCCAGCTGTTCAAATGCCAAAAGCAAACAAGATTTACGCTGAAACTGTAACAACACATCAGAAACCATTGTCTACTACTACAACAGAAGTTACTACTGCTGATAGTGAATTGCCTGAGCCACCCGTTGTTGTTTACGTAAAAGAAATCGGAAAAACCGGACTTTAACCAACTATATTTTGATATCGTACACGGAGGGTATGGAGAAAAATGGACTTTGGTTTAAACAAAAATTCTCCTCCTATCCGTGATGTCGCTAATAAGTCTATTACTACCCTTAAGATTCAACAGAGCAAGTTGGATCAGGCTAGTTATAGATTAAAAGAACGTGATCGCAAACTTTTTAAAGCATGTTCAGACGCAGTGGCAAAAAATAATAGAGATCACGCTTCAATGTGCGCCACTGAACTTGCTGAAGTGCGTCGTCTTATAAATTTCCTTTCAAGTATGCATTTATCTATAGAACGAGTTGTTCTTCGACTTGAAACTATACGCGAACTTAGCGATATAGTGGTCGATTTACGGCCCGCATTGAAATTACTTCAAAATGTTTCATCAGATCTAGGTCAAATTATGCCTAATGTTAGCTCTGAATTATCCCTTGTAACTGATGCTATTCAAGATACCCTCCACGCTACAAAAATGAATAGCGATGAGTCTATAATCCCTGTAGGACAAAAAACTGATGGCGGAGAAGAAATTCTTAAAGAAGTATCTAACTTTATCGAACAAAAAATCGTTCAAGACTTACCTGAACCACCAGTTGCTATTTCACCTATAAAACAAGTTAAAGCTCCCCAAGCTCCAGTTAAAGAACGTATTGCCCTCTCAGCATCGTCCTCTGAAATGTTTGGAGCAAAAGAAATTCAAGAATCAGGATTTGATGTATCAAAAACTCTAATTTCATACAAAAAATCTGAAGTCAAAGAAATCACAGTAGAAGTTAAGCAACCTATTTCTAAACAAAAAACACTCGAAGAGGTAGTTCTCGAATATGTACGCAAATGCAACGGCGAGATAGACCTCTCACAGTGCTCAAGTGAGCTTAACACATCAAATAAAGAAATTGAACGCGCCCTTGAAAATCTTGGCACTCAAGGTAAAATAAAATTAGAATTAAAAACGCCAGAATAAGATTAATAATAAGAAATAATACTTAATCAACAGAAGTGGAGAAAAATACATGAGTGCTTCGCATGAATTAGAAAAAGCCGCAACAGCATATGCGTTAGATGCCGTTAGAATGGATAAACAAGGTCAAAGAGGACGCGCTATTACTCTTTACCAAAAAGCAATAGAGAGCCTACTACAACTTGTACAATTATACCCCGAATACGGGCTAAACAAAGTCTACGTTCAACGAGCAATCGCCTATCAAGAACGCATAAAAGCACTACAAGGCGTTGTCTCCTCCTCTGAAATGCGCGCCGAAGCAAACGAAGACGCAACAGGCGGTGCAGCCACCATGGAAAATGATGGCACTACAAAATCAAACAATGACGAAATAATAGTAACCGAACGACCCATGGTCAACTGGGATCAAGTAGTCGGCTTAGACACAGCAAAAAAAGCCGTCAAAGAAGCCATAGTCTACCCAGTACAACGACCCGACTTATACCCACTCGGCTGGCCCAGAGGAATTCTACTATTCGGCCCACCAGGCTGCGGTAAGACCCTTCTTGCGGCGGCGGTGGCGACAGAGATTGATGCAAACTTTTACAGCATAGATGCTGCTTCTATAATGTCGAAATGGTTGGGTGAGGCAGAGCAAAATGTGGCTAAGCTTTTTGGGGCTGCTCGGAAGGTGGCAAATGAGGGTAAGGCGGCTATAGTGTTTGTTGATGAGTTAGATTCTCTTATGGGTACGCATTCTAATGAAGTTGGTGGTGAAATTCGTGTTAAGAACCAGTTTCTTAAGGAAATGGACGGTATAACCGATAAAGGTAAAAATCTTCACATATACGTTATTGGTGCGACTAATAAGCCATGGGATTTAGATTGGGCCTTTATTAGAAGATTCCAAAAGCGTATACTTGTTCCATTGCCAGATAGTGCGACAAGGCTTAACATGCTAAAACACTATTCAAGTAACTTGACCATTAATCCTAGTGTAGATTTGCCCGAGTTGGCTAGGTTAGCAGAGGGTTTCTCAGGGAGCGATATACGGGATGTTTGTCAATCAGCGCAACTTAGTCTTATAGGTGAATTCTTTGAGTCAGGTAAGGCAACTGATAAAGAGGCAAAGCCTAGACCTTTGACGATGGCTGATTTCCGTCAAATCTTAGAGGAACGTAAACCAAGTGTCAGCTTAGATATGCTATCACAATATAAACGATGGTTTGAGGCCTTCAAAGCTCTCTAACATAGTAATAGTGTGTTTGGGCATAAAATAGTTAAAGTAACTATTGGTTACCGGTGGAAAGGTTTGGAGAACACTAACTTTTACACTCTCTCCTTCTCCCTTTAATTATCTCCAAGCCCCACAAACCTCAAAATAGGCAGAGACTGTTTGTCCATTTTTTACGGTTTAAATGCTTATTAAAAGAATTTTTATGGCTGCAATTGGTATAACGATAACTGTTAGTCCAAATAGAAGCGATGTTATCTCCATTATTTGTAATGCTTTAAAAATGTCTTCTGCTTTCATCTCTCCTTTATCGCCTAATGTGTAGTGTCTTGATTTTTCTAATTGTATTTCTAATGCGCCTGCCATTGCTCCTATGGTATAGCCTGCATTGGGTGATGCTGTATTATTTCTATCGCGTTTTAAAATGCGCCAGGATTCTTTAGTGCTTTTACCTGCAAGTCCTGCGGCGATGACCATTAATATAGCTGTTAGGCGTGCGGGTATGTAGTTAGCTGCGGTGTCCATTTTTGCAGTAAACCAGCCTATGTTGCGTAATTCTGGTGTTTTGTAGGCTACCATGGAGTCAAGTGTGTTTATTACTCGGTAAATGAATGCTCCTGGAACGCCTAGAAAAGCGAAAAAGAAGAAGGGTCCTGTTATGCCATCTGTTGTGCTCTCTGCAATAGACTCTATAGTTGCAGATGTAATTTGTTGTTCATTTAGGCTGTTTGGGTCACGGCGTACGATGTAGGGTAAGTATTTGCGTGCTTCATCTAAATTGTTATTTTTAAGGGCTTTGGCTATTGGTGTGGTGTAGCGGCGCATGCATTTTATTGCGAATGTGGATTTGAAGAGGATTGCGCCGATGATAATGTATGGTATTGAGCCTAAGTAGAATCGGATGGCGAAAAGACCTAAAAATACGGGTGTTGCGGTGAGGAATGCGACGGTTATAAGTAATAGTATGCCGTTGGCTTTTTCTATTTTAGGGTTTTTGTTTTTCAGTTTTACTCTAAGGTAACTTATAATTTTGCCTATACCTACGGTGGGATGAATTCTATCTGGAATTTCGCCTAGAACTATGTCAAGTATGCAGGCTAGGGCAAAGATGAATACGGCATCGCTAAGCAGGGTATAGTCTAATTGAAACATGGGTTATGTTTCAATTTACATTTGTTCTTATATTACTTTACTTAGGGCTTCTATTAATTTCATGTTTTCACTATGGAGCTTTACGGCTATTCGGATATAGTATGGGTCTAAGCCTGTAAAGTTGCTGCAGTCTCTAATCATAATTCCCTGTGATAGTAATTTTTGGGTTAACTCTGCTGCGGTGTAGTCTGTTTTGTGTATGTTTATAAAGAAATAATTAGCGTCAGGTGCGTAAACTTTGAAACCTTTAATGTTGCTTAAACTTTTTTGTAGGTACTCTTTTTCTTGCTTAATTAATTGTCTTGTCGTCTGTAAATGTTCGTCATCATTTAGGGCAATAACTGCAGCAGCTTGTGCTAAGCAGTTAACATTCCAAGGGATCTTTGCGCATGTTAGAACATTTATAATTTCTCTATTTGCAATACCATATCCTACGCGCAAGCCTGTTAAACCAAAAAGTTTAGTAAAACTACGTAAAATAAACAAGTTGGCATATTTTTCTATACTGCTAATCATGGATAGCTGTTGTTCATCTTCAACAAATTCCAAGAAATCCTCATCCAAAAAAACAAGAACACTTTGAGCTAAAGCAAAATCTAAAATACCCCTTAACTCTTGAGCTGAAACCAATAGGCTAGTAGGATTATTTGGGTTACAAATAAATGCCATTTT
>JAITBW010000113.1 GCA_031283385.1 Nitrososphaerota archaeon | reverse complement strand
AAAGTGGGAAACAAAAACAAAAACATATCACATTATAATGGGGGCAAATAAACACCTTGTCAAACACTCAACACAGCTTTTCTGTTTACATACATCACAAACAAAACATTATCATTATGTAACTGGTTTTTGAAACATTTTGGTATAAAATAAAACAGTTTCCAAAAATTTCCCCTGTTTCCCACATTGGTGAACATCTGAAAAAAACAATCATCAACTATTACAATCAAATAATCTAACAAAAAACAAACTCCCCCTCCAAGAACGTTTTGCATCTCTATCCACACAACCGCTCCCATCACACCTGCTCGCCCCCACACATGCAAACATACAAAAAGCAAATCCTAATTTTCAAACAATTTACTCTCTTTCACAAAAAACGTCACGCAACAGCGACAGGTAATAATCCCTAGTTTTGTCAAAACGATATACAGACCATATCGTTTAGCCTAAACTATGGCCATACAGTTCAAAAATTCAGGGCACCTTTTTGTAATGGGTACAGTATATAGCGTTCATGTTTTATGGTAAAATATAGGCTGTGTGTAATGGTGTGTAACATAGTTTGACCAATACGTGCACCAAAAGAGCACGTATTGTCCGAACGATGTCGCCTATTTTCTAAATACGTTATGTTGATTGTGTTTGTAGGTTAGATCCAACTGTGTTAATTGCGTGCTCAATAATGTTCGAAGGCTGACATAGTTTTGTCAAAACGACATAGTGACTGTGTTGTTTACACAAAACTGTGTCAGTTGTATTAAAAATTCAGAGGCCCACATCTTTTTTGTAACGGTTTTTTTGTGTAGATTTATTTGTTATCGCAGAAGACCCTTTTTCTAAAGCTATTTTTGCCCTCTTTAACAACTTGTCTTTTGTATTTCAAAATCAGTCAGCCCCCACTCAACAGACCCCTCATACATCTACACATCCAGAGGCATAGTTTAGTCAACTGTAGTTCTAACAACTATTTACGGTTTAAACTATCCTTTTTTAGAAATGAGTCTTTCAGTTTGTTGTAATGGCTGGTTTCTATTTTCTATAGGTAAGCAGGATTGCACGCATCTGCGTACACAAACTGGCCGTCCGCAGTTTGACCTAAACGTAGCTCTAACAGCTACGTTTAGCCAAAACTACGGACTATCAAGCATATATTTTGAAAATAAGCACCGCTATCATCTCAGTCGTATGTAAACAGGTCAGACAAAGAATTAACATGAGCTACGCATCTGCGTACACAAACAGATGACATAGCCCCACTAAGGGGCTAAACGTAGCACTAAATGTTACGTTTAGCCATTAGCATGGCTATCTACTTAAAAATTTAGCCTTCCCACTTTCTGTGTGAAACAGTTTGCCTGAATATGTTAAAGTGGATAAAAAAGTGTTAGAAGACATGTTAAAAGAAGTACACGAAATGCAAAAGATCGTCAACAAACAAATTACACCCTGCCCTCAGGAGAAGAAGAATGTGAAGAGGTTAGACAAGCAAAAATAGTTTTTTCAACCTTTTCAAGCCTTGCCTGCAAGTCTCTTTTCTTTGCTTCCAACATTTTTCTCTTTGTTTTTCTATCTCCTCAAACCTTAAGACAGTCACCCTATCAAGCACCATACCACAAAAAACCCCTCGACAAAAAATACGCGCACTTCAAACAACAACGCTGCCACTACAGTAAACCTTTATACAATTTCATACACCTATTATATAGAGTTGCAGATGTCAATTCAAAAACAAAGAAAAAAGCAACATAACCGTAATAAAGTATTTATGCAAAACGTGCCTAACAATACTGCGGAGGTCACAAACGTGAAACCCTATCCAATACCTGACCTTACTGGACAAGTAGCAGAAGACTTTGAGCGTGACATTAAAAATGGTCCTACGCAACAACAAAAAGAAAGGATGAGACGAGCGACCGCTAAATTTGCTAAAGCTAAAAGACAGAGATAACAAATGAGCAGTGCTGATAGTTCAAACCAACTGGATTTTGTTGTAAAAAGGTTGAGTAGAAAAACAGATTTAACAAATTTTGATTGTAGCAAAAATGATGAACTTGGATTAAACGAGTTTATACACACAGAAGCTCTGAAATATCAACAAGAAGGCATGGGTGTTACTTACCTCTTCTATCGAGATACTAAAATTGTTGGATATATCACAGTGGCTATGGGTGCTATTAAAACAAAAGAAACAGAGTTACAGATCGATAATTATGAGAAAGCTACTTATCCTGCACTTTTTTTGGGAAGGCTGGCAGTTGATAACACAGAAAGAGAAAAAGGTATTGGAACACATCTAATTGACTATTGTATTGTTTTTGCTTTAAAGTCTAAAAAGAGGCTTGGTTGTCGTTTCATAGTTTTAGTCACAAAAGGCGAGAGAAGAATAAAATTTTACGAAAGAAACGATTTCAAAGGACTACAGGTTCCGCTTAAAAAAGGTTTAAAAATGATGTGTTTTCAACTAGCTTAATTGTTGCAAATATTCTCCTTTATAGTTTAATTGAACTAACTGATACTTTGCGTTTTTCCATTATTTGGTGTTAATTCTCCTCAGCAAGCTTCGTGTAGATTCCTTTGAGTCTCTAACCATGTGAACAAACATACCTCCAACTTGCCCTTGCACCCATTTAACAGCAGCATCCGTAGTAAGAAGAGCTTTCTTTATTCCATAACGAAGTAGCCTAAAGCGTAAAATATAGAGGAGCACAAACGCCAAACAGACTAGGTGCGCGTGTATAAGCGCCGCTTCGCTCTGCTGGAATTGATACTCCCCCAACCCTAATGCCTTTACTTCCTTATGAACCTCCTCTATAACATGCCGCTTCAAAGCAAACTCTAAAAGCTCAAAAACCGACAACTCTACCAAATCACTACACAAAAAATGCAAATCATTCGTACCTGCTTTAACATTTACGAGAATTAAGACCTCCCCAATTTCCACAACATACACCTTAACACCACAAACCAAATAGACCTCACCATCAACCACAACATCAACAAACCGGCCCTCTTCACACAATAAATCATACAAACTAGAAAGAGAAAATTTCTCGCCACGATAATAGACCACACGATTACTTTTGACATCACCAATCCAACGATAACCATGACTTTTACAGTGTTCCACCACCTCACGGCACATATACCAGCTGTCCCAATGTATAATTGTCTGTTTGGTTAAGGGTGTGTGTTCGTCAATTATTTCACAGGCGAACTCGATCTTGGTTTTAAAGGGTACATTTTTTTGCTCACATTTCTTTTTGCTTCCGTAGAGCTTTATGTTGTCTGGGATTTTTATTTGGTCGTTGTGATACACGCTTGTTACGTAGTCGTGGCTTAGTATTTTGCCTTGGGTGGAGGAGTAGTTGTAGCAGGCCATTTCTGTGTTTTTGCTGTATTTGCGGCATACTGTGTCGTCTATGGATCGGTGTTCGGTATTTGGTGTGGGTGAGGGGAGTTGAAGGTGGTGTTTGTTTGTTTCTTGTATTAGGAGGTTTTTTGCGTCTTGTAGTAGTTTTTGGTGTTTCCATTTTGGGTTTGTGAAGAAGCGGTTTAGGGTGCTTTGATGTTTTTTGTCGGTGAAGAGTTCGTTTAGGCTGGTTATGTCGTGTTCTTTTTTACCGGCGTTTATTAGGGCTAGTTCGGTTCTGCAAAAGTTGTTGAATTGTGGTTTGGTGAAGTATTGTTTGAAGTGAGAGAGGATATTTTTAAGTCTTTTAGGTATGCCCGATAAAAATTTGAACATAACAGTCAATGGGGTCTATGAAGAAAATAAGCTTTGACAC
>JAITBW010000037.1 GCA_031283385.1 Nitrososphaerota archaeon | reverse complement strand
AAAACTTTTCCGAAAACGCGCCTAAAAGCTTGGGGTTCGGTAAAAGAGCTGGGGATGGGAATTGAACCCATATAGAGCAGCTCTGCAGGCTACCGCCTCAGCCATTCGGCCACCCCAGCACCGTCAACAGCGTAAATCTAACATAAAAATATTTGTGATAGTTACTTACTTTTTTTGGCTAAAGATTAATCTGGGTTTCAGTACCCTTTTGTGTGTATAGTCCTAAACATTTTTGATCTGTATGTTGTAATTACTGTGGTGCATAAAAATCTCGAAGGAAAAAAGTCTGAGTATCTCTGGTTTATTCATTTAACAGTTTTGCGGTGTTCCAGTATTTATCGCTGACATAATGTAGCGTTTTAATGACAGGTCCACTTTTTGTATTTCTAACTTCTGTAGAATTAAACATGCTTTCTCCCAGTGCTAATGTTTTTCCATGTTTTTCATCAATAATAATCACAAGACCTCCTTTCGAGAACTCTTTTTCAACATGTCGAATTCCAGGTGCCATCACGTTTGCGCCTTTGCATACAAAGGGTATTGCACCCATATCTACCGTTATTTTTGGAGCAGTTTGTATGTATTCTGTAAAATGTAAAAGCGGCAAAAAGCCTTCTGTTTTAAACATTATAGGTTTTGAGTTTACTGTGTAGATTTGAACATTTTCAAATTCAACAATGTCAACATTTACTTTACTCCCAAATAGAGTGTCTAAATCTATTTTGAAACGTTGAGAGGCTTCACTTAAAACTTGTTTAGCTTCTTTAGTTTTTAATGAATACCGCTTTTTTGCTGGCATAAATTAACCTGGTATTACCGTAAAGTTTGTTCCTTAAATTAATTTCCCAGAATTCAACCTTGAACTGTTTTCGGTTTTTTAAAATATCTTGTAAGTTTGCTTAAATCCACTTTAAGCAGAATTACTGTAACAATGATAGCTAAGAACGTTGACATAATAGTTACCATAATTTCTGGGGTAAGCCATGCTGGAAATGTGGTGCTTATCCACTCTGTCATTGTGTTGCCTATGGTGTTTCCTGCAAATGCGCTTATGGTGGTGATGACTAATTTGCCTAAAAAGAATGCTATGGAAAACTTTACAATGTTGTATTTCATTGATGCAAGTGAAATAATTACGGGTTCTTCTGGAAATGGTGTTGCAGCAGTTAAACAGAGCCATAAAAAAGCATGTTTGTTTATTTTTGCTGCGTTAGCTTCAAGAGTTGCACGTTTTTTCTCGTTAAAACGGTTACTAATGAGTGGAGTGACTTTATAGTGAATAATTCTTGCCATAGTGGCACCTAAAGAGACAAGAATGCCAATAATTAGAACAGATGAAAAATTTGTAATATCTATATTAATTGCTGCTAATGAGGCAATAAACACGTTTGAGGGACCAAAAAACGGTATAAGATTAATTCCAAAAGATGTTGCAAAAAGCACTATGATTTCCAATATTGTTAACATCTTTGGTTCTAACGCCTCATCTTGAAAACAAGTTGCCTGTTATTTATAAGCAAATATGTAACAACACTATTTATTTCTCGTAACATGCTGACGTTTCTTCTGAATCTGGATTTGCTAAATTAGACAGAACTTTTAGTAAACTGCATACGTTTCCAATTTGATGATTACGTATGGTTGTTTAGTGAATTGTAAAAAAACGGGAGGGAGCGTAAATATGGCGTGTATCCGCTTGCAGTCAGTTAGAATATTCTTTAAAAAGGTGCATCTTTTAAAGAGTACATGAGAAGGTTTAAATTGTGAGAGTTAAAGTATAGGAGATAAAGATGTATGAGGATTCCATATGAGCGAAATGACAACTGAGATCCTTGAACAGAACCTCAACAAAATCGTACTTGTACGATTAAAAGGTGGAAAAAGCCTCAGAGGGAAGCTGAAGGGTTTCGATCAACACTTAAATCTGGTTCTAGAAGAAACAGAAGATACAACAGACGTGGAAAATCAACAAAAATTAGGATTATTAATAGTCCGCGGAGACAACGTAGTCCTTATTTCGCCTCCACCGCGGTGATTTAAATGGGTAAAGGAACACCATCAATGGGTAAACGCGCAGGTCGCGTTGTCCACATAAAATGCCGACGCTGCGGTAGACGAGCTTACCATGTACGCAAAAAACGCTGTGGTGCATGCGGTTATGGCGCAACCACAAAACTACGTAGCTATAATTGGCAAAGAAAAACTCTTCACCGAGTAAGAGTTGTCTAAGCCACTCTTATTTTATTTAATTTTATCAAGTATTTACTCTGTCTTGTAGTAGCCTTTATCAATTTTTACAAAAATTAATGGACCCTTATTTCGAGATATCTCACGTGCTTTATGTAGCGCACTGTTTACAATGCTTAAAACGCGTTCTTTGTCGTCAAGTTTTTGCACATGTTTTATACAGAGCTCCATTTTTAACAGGCTTTCAGCTACTATTTCAGTGCCGCAGATTTCTCCATTCTTAACCAATGCGCCTACTATACGCTCGGTTAACTCATGTTTTCGTCCAATTTTTCTCCAATATGGCTCTGCATTTTTTAACTCATCCAAAATTTGTGTTTCAACATGTTTTTGGTTACCAATTAGTAGTTTAACGCGTTCTTTCCACTTTTTAAGCCATATGTTAGTCCAAATTGTTAAAAATTCTTCCAACTCAACTGGATTTTCTTGAATATGCTTTTCCAAATTCTTTACAATTTCACACCGATTTGCTTCTTTTCCAATTAACTTCCAGTGAACTTTAAGATAATTTGTAAAGTCTTGATATGCTACCTGCAAAACTTTACGATCAGAACCAGTAACATCTAAAGATAGCTCGGCGTCACTCAATTTCTCCCCTATCATCATCTCTATGAAATTCATACGAAACTCTTCGCCTCAACTACCTACTAAAAGATAGTTTAAAGATTTAATTAAACCTTATTCACAAAATACCTGCGATAATTGTTAAACGAGTTTAACATGTATAACTAAAAAATTCGATAACAAAACTACCTACTATTATTCTATAACGTCAAGAAGCTTTGAAAGATCCGACAAAATCATATCAGGTTCTTCTTTGGCAAGTTCATCATGAAAATACAGCCCAGAGAGTAAACCAACAGTTTTTATCCCTGCCGCTTTACCCGCTTTAATATCATTTACTGAATCACCCGCTATTAAACAATCACATGTTTCCACGTTAAACTTTTCAATACCTTTGAATATAGCTTCAGGCGATGGCTTAGGCTTTGACGTATCAAACGCCGTCATAACACTTGAAAAATATTTACCAATACCAAAAAAATCCAACTCTTTTATAACCGTCTGATTTGGAACATGTCGCATTGTTATCAACGCAAGCTTAGCTTTCAATGAAAGCACCTCTATAGTCTCTAACATATTTGGAAAAAGCTTTGTTTTCCCATCCGTAACCACATGATACGCATGAAGATAAGTCCTCTTAAACACATTTAAATCACCACAAACTAAGCCCTCCAACGTCCGACACTGCTCCATACGCTTAGGAATCTCAAACACAACAGCCATTTCTGGCAACTCTTGACCTATAGCATGAAACCCCATCCTCGCCGCTTCAACATACGCCTGCCTAGGATCAACTATTGTACCATCTAAATCTAAGAAGATACATTTCGGACTAAATTTACTCTCACACATAAACAGCTACACTTATTCAAACGTTGACTCTATTGAAAGTTTAAAAAACATTTCGGGAATAAACAACAAATTAACAACCAATCCTAAACGCCTTCTCTAACTAACTGACAACATCACTATATCTTTAAATGATGTTACCCGACTGCACTTTTTCCAAAACTTTCCTATAAACCCTCAAAACTTACCCTTCATTTATAACACCTTTAATTAACATATACCAACTATTGAAAAGACTAATTTTTTTATCAAAGTCAAACTAGGGTTTTTCTCTAATAATACTCTCTGAAACTTTACCACCACAAACAGGACAACACAAATTTCTAGCTATATCAACTACAGCGAAATCCATATCACTAAAATCACAAACCAACAATTTACCCTTCAACGCTGACCCTACACCCGCTAAAAGCTTGATAGCTTCCATAGCCTGCAGACTCCCAACAATTCCAGCAGTCGCACCTAACACACCACGAGAACAACACGACTGCATTTGACTATCCAAAAGATTAGGCATCAAACATTCAAGACAACCCGTCTCAGGAGCCGCAAAAACAGACAAATTCCCCTCAACACCCACAGCCGCCCCAAAAACATACGGCACACCAGCTTTGACACATGCCCGATTTACAACATAACGTGTCAACATGTTATCTAAACCGTCAACAACACAATCGACACCCGCAAGCAAACGGTCAACATTATTTGAATCCACCTTTTCTGAAACCGCTTCAACTTTAACAAACGGATTAGCCTGCTCTAAACGCTCCACGGCAACTTCAACTTTAGGATAATACACGTCATCTGATGTATATAATATCTGTCGATGAAGATTATGAGGCTCAATTACATCTTGATCAATTATACGAATATAACCCACACCAGCTAAGGCAAGATACAACGCAGAAACTGTACCTAAACCCCCAACACCAACAACAGCAACACGAGAATTCGCTAACTTATGCTGCCCCACTACACCTAACTCTTTCATTACAACTTGACGACTATAAAACTCTTCAGCAAAACCCGCTTTTCCAACATCAGTCATACAATACGCCTACATTTACATGTTACTGGACCGTTTTATATTTGCCCTTCACAACATTAAAAAACATATGTAATCAACAAAACTCGTAAAACAAGCGAACTTCAACTAAAACATCCTGAAAAACTTTTTTCATAAAAAAACTTACAACAGACACAAAATTTCACTTTTACTTTCACTAACCCCTCTCTACTGTCACGAACTGTTGCTTCTCCGATGTCTTAAATAACTAAAAAACAGTAAACGAGCTATGTGAAGTAACAATGCAAAAATTAATACTACAACAAAACATAACACCACAAACAACAAATGCACTAAGATTAACATTCAACATACCAGATATCGATGCACTTCTCCCAGCACTCAAAGAAGGCGATTTTGCCATACTATATGGATCACAAACAGTTACTTCACTGCTGTCACAACTATGCATCCGAGCTCACCTATCAACAGAACAAGGTGGCGTGAACAGCAAAACAATCTTTATCGATGCAACAAAAAATTCTACATTATCCAATATTTCACAAACTGCTGAACTCCAATTAGACTCACAAGAAATACCTAAACAAATACAGTCTTTCAGAGTCTACACAGCTTACAAACTACATTCTCTAATAATAGACCAACTCGAACAAATCATGGAAACAACAAACGTAAAACTTGTAGCAATCTCCGACATAATGTACCCATTCCTAACAGAAAACATAGACGACTCAGAGGCAAGAATGGCTTACACTCAAATAATGAATCACCTCTCAAACTTTGCAAAAAAACACAACATAATAATCGTCGCCACAAACCTCCCTCACGAAAACAACCAAAGAAATACTACTCTACAAGAAATAACAACAGCCAAAGCCAATGTCATTATCCGACACACAAAAACACTATACACAAGTGAAATAGAACTCGAAAAACATCCCTCATATATGCTAGGCGTTATGGACTTTAACCCTGAAAACAAAACACTAATGGATTTTTTCTCCTGAGACAATAACTATACATCTGAAAAAATAGTGAGACATAATGGTTGAAAACTCAACCACTTACCGTTCCAAAATTTGGTTATTATACGAATATTTTTAGATATCCGTAAATCAACAGTGCCAAACTTGTGGCAAATGTTACTGCCCAAATCTTTTTGTCTACACTAAAAATTTTGAAGCCGTCAAAAATACCAAATGGAATCAAGTTAAAAATTGCTATGAATGCATTAATGTACCCAACGTATGCTAGAATAGAGCTATACGATTGTAAAACAAATGCTAAAACAAATAACACTGACGCAAAAATAATGTTTGTTATCGGTCCAGCAACTGAAATTTCTAGTATGCTCCTTTTGTTTGTAGTACCCCTAATCATCATTGCTCCAGGTGCTATTATTTTAAACGGAAGAAATACAGCGGCAAACGTTAGTAATGCTCCCCATGTAGTTAAACGAAATTCTGCCCACAATCCATGTTTTTGTGCTATAACTTTGTGAGCAAGTTCATGAACTAAAAACGATGCCATTAGGCTAACAGAAAAAACAGCAATCATGCGCCAAGTATTGCCAATATTGCTGTACAGACTTATTGAGATACCAATACCAATAACAAGCAAAGCTGCGATTCCTAAGTGTTTTAATTCTTTTGGACTGAACACCCCGATTCGATGAGTTCTGTTTGGTTGTGGATTAAAGTTGAAACTGTAATTATAGCTTCCATTGTTTGTTTGGTGTATTTCTTCTCTTACTGTGTTTTGTCTTTGATTGTGTGCTCTGCTGATCTGTGGGCATGTATGGTTTTCTGGTAGGCGGTGTTGGCTACAGAATTGTCCGCCACAGTATGGGCAGCTGTATGGCATGTCTACTGGTATTCCGCAAATTTGGCAGTTCATTATTTTTTTACCTTTTAATGAATTCGTATTTAACGGTTTATATATTTCCCCAAATCTGTGGGTATTCTGGTTTGTGTTTTTGGTGTAAGTAATGTTTTATGGGCGTTTTATCTGTTGGTGGTTGGTGTTGTTGTTAGTTGTTACTAAATCTTTAAATTGTTACTTTTTTTACTTTATTTTTGGGGTTAATGGTTGAAGGCTTTCAGTTTTGTTCATGTTTCCGATTTGCATTTGGGGTATTCGCAGTATGGGCTTGAAGTGAGACGTCAGGATTTTGATAATGTTCTCTCTGAGCTTGTGGATAGAGTAGTGGAGCTTAAGCCTGATTTTATGATTATTTCAGGTGACTTGTTTCATCAACCTCGACCATCTAATGTTACTCTTGAAAATGCTATACGTAATTTTAAGCGGTTAAAAGATGCTAACATACCTGTACTTACTGTTGATGGTTCTCATGATTCTGCGCCTAATACTATAACGGGGACAATTCTCTATCCTCTTGATAGTGCTGGCTTAATTTATCATCTTCCCCGTCATAATGGTGCGTGTTGGTGCAAGCAAGATTGTTGCTATGTGTATGGTATACCTAATTATCATACTCGTAATAAAACTCAAGAAGGGTTGCCTAAATTTATGCTAGAAAATCCTCCAGTGCCGGTAAAAGATGTTTATAATATTTTTGCTTTTCATGGAGCGGTAGATTTGCAGGGGGTAAAGCCACCTTATATTGAGGCTGAATTAACGCCTGATTTGTTGCCGTCAGGTTTTAATTATTATGCTGCGGGGCATATTCATGAGCGTTTTAGTGCTAACTTTAAGGATGGTTGTATATTTTATAGTGGCTGTACTGAAACGGTAAGTTATGATGAGGCTAGGTATCCTAAGGGGTTTAATTACGTGCAGGTAAATGAGGCTGGTGAGAGTCAAGTTGAGCAAATAGAGTTCTCTTTGTCTCGGCAATTTGTTATTTTGGATGAAACTGATTTTTCAGGTATACCTCCTGCTAAAGTAACTGAAATGGTTATTCAAATGGTCAAAGATGCTGACGCGGCTGGTGCAGTTTTAGTTCCCGTGTTAAAAGGCACTTTACCTGCTGAGGCGAGTCGAACAGAGGTTGATATAGCTCAAATATGTGCTGCAGGTGAAAAGGCTTTACTTGTTCATCCTATAGTGTTGCTTCGTGAATCTGCCCTTTTAGATGAAGTTGCTAGTAACATTTTTGAAGATAGTTTTAAGGATTTAAAGACTAAATCGTATGAATATTTTTTGCAGATTTTCAGTGAACGCTACAGTAAGGAAGAGGCTGATAGACTTGCTACATCTGCATTGGCTCTAATTGAACCCTTCACACGTAAGCAGGACGAAAAAGTTCGACAAATTATAGAGGAGCTATAATTATGAAAATCGAGGTTGTACAACTAGAAAACATTCGTAGCCATGTTAAGTCAACAGTGCCCTTTACAAGCGGTTTTAACTGTGTTGTAGGCGGTGTGGGTTGTGGAAAATCTAGTATTATGTATGCTGTTGACTTTGCCCTGTTTGGCGACTCTATTACTAGAAGTTTTGACTATCTGCTTCGAGACGGAGCTAATTCTGGTAAAGTATCTGTCCAGTTTTCCCAAAACGGTAAAACTTACAAGATAACCCGCGGTTTACTCCGTAAAGGTACAGGCATAAGTCAAGACTCTGATAATCTCTGTTTGTATGAGGACGATACGTTAATTGCTAGCATTAAAAATGATGCCGTAGCTGAACAAATAAAACTTGTAACTGGTTTGAATAGGGACCTCTACCGCGAAATTGTCTGGTTCCGCCAAGAACATCTTAAAGACCTCCTTGATGCTACTCCTCGCGATAGGCAAAAACGCATAGATGAACTATTTAGTCTCTCAGACTATGAAGCTGCTTGGAATAGTGTAGTGCAGTATCAACGCGAGTATGAAACAGAAAAGCGACTATACAAACAAGACTCTGATGTTAACAATCTTGAAAAACTATGTAATGACTATAACCGTACCACTGAAGAGTTCACTCTTATAGAAATAGACCTTGAATTCTTAACCCAAAAACTATCAAATGTAAAAAATGCACTCGAAGAAACTGAACAAAACCTTAAAGCACTTGAAGAAACGAAACGTAAAAATGACGAGTTCAAACACAGAGAAACTCAAATACGTACAAATCTACAAAGCACTACCGACAACATAGCATTTCTTACCCAAAAAGTCGAAAAACAAAAAAAAATACTTACCGACCTACAACAACGACAAGACTCCATGGAACCACAAAAAAAACTATATCTAACTAAACTAGAACAAGCAGAACTACCTGCAAATCACCCATTTGACCAAATAACCCAGTTTCTAGCAACATTTGATGACAAAATCAGCAGCCTGCGTGGTGAACAGGAAGCTGCAACAAAAGGTATACAAGTAGATCAAAAAAGAATTAGCCAATTATCTCAAGAAGATAAATGTCCTTTATGTGTTCAATCTCTTACAGGTCAATATAAAACCGATCTTCTTAACAAAATTGAACAGGAAAATGCTGAGAGACAACGAACTATAAATCATCTGCGCTTAGAAATTGCTGACCTACAGAAAGCTAAAACTATCGCTTCAGACGCCTACTTAAATCTCCGAACATGCTTAATAAGTGAAAATGACCTAAAAACCCGTATTAAAGAAGAAGAAAATAACCTTTCTGAATTGATAGACGAATTTAACAATCAGCAGAAATTTGAATCTGACCAAAAAATTCAATATTCACTTATCCAAAATGAAATCGCACAACTTGATTTATCCGCTTTAGATGCCACACGTGCACATCGTGATCAAACACTTAAACAATACTATAGCTTAGAGTCTGAACTTAAAACTAAAGAAAACAACAAAAAAAATCTGCTACGCAGCATAGACGAGATAAAGCTACGTGTAGATAATGCTCAAGAAAAAACAGAAAGAATCGAAAAACTTGAACGCGTAATAGAACTTCTCGGGGCAATCCGCGATGCATACCGTAGTATACAACCTAAACTTCGCAAAGAATTCGTTAAAATTCTGCGCAGCGTCATCCAACAAATACTTGACAGCTTAATAAGCAGCGAAACCCCCATGCTAAACATAACAATAGACGAAACATACACACCTTATGTGAAAACTGAATCAAACATAGAACGTGAAGTTAGTTTCCTTTCAGGTGGAGAACGAACACTCCTAGCTTTCGCTTACAGATTAGGTTTAGGACAATTAATCATGCAAACACAGACCGGACATGGCTTAAGCCTTTTAATGCTCGATGAACCTACCGAAAACCTTGGTAACGAAGACGGTAGCATTGGACATTTAGCAGAAGCTATAAGCAAACTTAAAACTATTGAACAAATAATTGCCGTAACCCATAGCGAAACGTTTGCTGACAAAGCCACACATGTACTTACATTAGAAAAAGAAGCCAGCATTAGCAAAGTGTCAATTGAACAATAACTTATTTACCATTTTATATGATACATTTTTAATGTTTGTTACAGTGCTTTTATTAGTGCATAAACAATTTGTAATATGATACTAGGAGGCAACCAAAGTAGTGTTGAATGGAACCCCACTCGTTAGTATAATTAGTGCTGGAATGTCAAAATTCCAAAAGCACGACGGCTTACTTGCAAGAGAAATATTTACCATGGCTGCTCAAGAAGCATTTGCGCGGTGTCCAAAACTGGAGCCAAAGCAGGATATAAAAACAATGTTTATTGGGCATATGGGTGAAGCATATGAACATCAGGGGCATATGGGTTCAATTCTTGCAGACTGGACAGGATTACTTGGAATTCCTGCTACAAGATGTGAAGCTGCCTGTGGTTCATCAGGGGCAGCGTTACGTGCAGGTATATATGCTGTAATGTCTGGTCTTGCCGATGTTGTAATGGTCGGTGGCGTAGAAAAAATGACTAACCGTTCCACAGCTGAGGTTACAGAGTATCTTGCAATGGCCTCTGATTATCCATTTGAGCAGTATCATGGTATAACTTTTCCTGGCATATATGCGTTAATGGCGACACGCCATATGCATGATTACGGTACAAAGGAAGAACATTTTGCTATGGCAGCAGTTAAGAATCATTATCATGCAAGTCTTAACCCTAAGGCGCATATGCAAAAAGAAATTACCGTTGAAACAGTAATGAATTCCCGATATGTTGCTTGGCCCCTTAAACTTTATGATTGCTCACTAGTTACCGATGGTGCAAGTTGTATAATTTTAACTAAACCTGAGCTTGCAGCTAAATATACTGATAACCCCGTACACATTGTTGGCAGTGGACAAGCTAGTGACTCTATAGGGTTGTATGAACGCAAAAGTTTTACCTCCATTGAATCAACGAAAACAGCTGCAAAAGCCGCATACGAAATGGCGCAGCTTTCTCCTCAGGATATAAACCTCGCTGAGGTTCATGACTGTTTTACCAGTGCTGAACTTGTAGCATATGAAGACTTAGGCTTTTGTGATCCTGGTGAAAGCGGTAAACTCTTAGAAAATAATCAAACATCTCTTGGTGGACGTATACCCGTCAACACGAGCGGCGGATTAAAAGCCAAAGGTCATCCAGTTGGCGCAACAGGAACTGCCCAAGTATATGAAATCTATCTCCAACTCACTGGACAAGCCGAACGCCGTCAAGTTAAAGACGCAAAAATTGGGTTAACTCACAATGTCGGAGGCTCAGGTGCAACCGCAACTGTTCACATTTATAGGAGTGCGCAATAAATGAGTACCACTGAATTATTTACAATAGAGCAATTCTACAAATACATTGCACAAGGCAAACTAATGGCTGGCAAATGTCTAAAATGTGATAAAATCCATCTACCCCCACGCCCATTATGTGATAACTGTTATAACACACAATTCGATTGGCTTCAGATCTCAAACAAGGGCAAACTCTTAACTTACACAATAATTCACATAGCCCCTACAGACTTTCAAACCTTAGTGCCTTACGCTATAGGAATTCTTGAATTAGATAACGGTCTAAAACTTTCTGGAATAATACATGGCGTATCTCAAGAACAAATTAAAATCGGTATGACGTTAACCGTAGATTTTAACGCTTGTGACGTACCGCAGAATTGGCCTCAATGGTCTAAATATTGCCTAAAGCCATAGGAAACTGTTGTAGTGATGCCTAAAAACAAGAGTTTTATCTTTTTTGTCCTTAAACCTGTGTTTCAGCGTTAGTCAAGGAAGATAAACTTGACGATGCTTTTGTTTTTGTTAGTAAAAACTTTCATGTCGACTAAACAGAGTTAGCTGAATCTGTTTTCAAAAAATGTTTAGCAATGTTGTAGGCTTGTTACCTTTGACACGGTTGATAACTCTAAATGGTAGGTGTAAACTTGAAAAGTTTACTACAGGGTTCAAATTGTTGAAACACGTAAAATTGGTGTTGAAACTGTTCAGACAATGGTTTTAGAAGCTATGGCAAAGAATGTTAAGAAGAATTATTACTATTTTGAAGCTATGTTTAGTTGTCTAACTGTAAATATTAAAGTAAACATATAATAAAACAGGTAGTGTATATATTTTAAGGGTGTACTCTTTGGCACAAATAAATTCTTCTCCATCTATGCGTCGTATTGATGACTGGAAGTCACGTTTAATCGATTTAACACGTAGAAATAATTTGCTTTATTTCCATGCAAATAAGCGTGGAAATTTGTCAATAAACGAACCGGACGCAGAAACAATCTTTAAAGAATTAGTCGTAAAAAAGAAACGCCTTGAATTTTGGATGCCGCCTAAAGAGTCTGCAGACCAAATTGATGAGCTGGTTTCTGATTCTTCTGATGATATGTCTGAAAAGTCTGGTCTAAAGCAGCTTGTTAGTAAGAATTTAACACGTGTAGAGATTGAACGTGCTCTTAAGAGTCTCCAGAGGCGTTCTTTGCTTGACTATCGTGAACGAGGTGTTAGAATTCTTTATGCTGTTTTTGGTCAGTTGAACTGGGTTGATAGTGAAACTAAGGAAAATGTCCATTCTCCTCTAATTTTAGTGCCTTTAGATTTAGTAAGAGAGACTATACGTAAGCCTTTTGAAGTTTTTGTGCCTCCTGTTGAGGAAGAAGTTGTTGTAAATCCTGCGTTGCAAGTGAAGTTGAAAACCGAGTTCAAAATTGATTTGCCCCTTTCTCCCGACGATTGGACTGCGGAGTCTCTTGAGAACTATTTTACTGCTGTAAGGCAGGTGGTTACATCGTTGGGTTGGACTGTTGAACCAACTGTAGCTTTAGGGTTATTCTCATTTCATAAGCTTGTAATTTACAAGGATATCGAGTCAAATGCTGAGCTTGTCACGCAGCATCCTATAATCCGAGCGATTGTTGGTATAAAAGACGAGAATCTTGTTGTTGATAATCTTCCTGATGAAAAAGATGTAGACAATATACAGTTACCGGCGAAAACCTATCAGGTTTTAGATGCTGATAGTAGTCAACGTATTAGTATTGAATATGCTCTACGCGGTCAAAGTTTTGTTATGCAGGGCCCTCCTGGCACTGGTAAGAGTCAGACGATTGCAAACATAATTGCTGAGTGTATTGCGCATGGTAAATCTGTGCTTTTTGTTAGTGATAAAATGGCTGCTCTCGAGGTGGTTTATAAGCGTCTTAGTGAGGCGGGTTTAGCGCATTTCTGTTTGGAGCTTCATAGTAGTAAGGCTAACAAGCAGGCGGTTGTAGCTGAGCTTAAGAGTGGTCTTGATGAGCATCTTGTGCCTCGTAAATTGCCTTCAGCGCATGAGTTTGAAACTATGACATCTTATCGTGGTGACCTAAACGGGTATGTTACTGCGCTACATGAGAAACGTCAGTATATGCAAAAAAGTGCGTATGATGTTCTAAGTATTCTTGCTAGCCTTGAGAGTGTTCCCTATGTTGCTGTAGGTTTAACAGGTCTTAGTTCTTTAACTCCTCAAAAAGTAAGCGAACTTGAAGGTTTAGCTTCTGAGTTAAGTAAAGTTTGGCAGGTTGTTGAGAATCCTGATTTTCCATGGGCAGGTTATCGTGCTAGTTTTTATAATCTTGAGGTTCGCTCTGAGTTATTAACGACAATTGAGGTTCTTGCACATACTGTTGAAGATTTACAGTTGGAAAGCGCGGAGTATTCCCGTCAACTTGGTTTAACTTCTCCTGTAAGTTTTGAACGTGTAAAATGGTTACTTAATATTGGTAAATTTTTGTATGAAAGCCCTGCACCGGAAGTACAGTGGTTAACGGGTAGCGATGTTGATGTATTAATAGCTGAGGCAAAGGGTTATAGTGAGACTTGTCAGTGGGTTACCCTTACAAGAAACAGTTTGCTTGAGCGTTATACGCCTTCAATTTTTAATCTTGCGTTTGACAGATCAAGTGAGTTGAAAAAGAATCTCATTCTTCTTGAAAAACTGTTTACGGACATAAGTTTACAGAAAACTGACTTTTTAAGTAAACAGGAATCTCTCTTAGCGTTTGTTCGAAGTACTCAACAGGCTGTTAGGAAATGGAGTGAGAGTGCTCAGGTGATTGCTGACCTCTTTGGCGTGTCAATTAATAATTTAAATCTTCAAACGGTTGCTCAGCTTTCTAAAATGGTGCTATTCTGCTTTACTGAGGATAAGCCTGAGCCTCAATGGTTTGAGCCTCTGTTTTTCCAGCAGGTATCTACTGCTGTTTTAAAAGCAAAGGATGTTTATCAGCAGCACAACTTGCTAAAGGAGCGTTTAAGCAAGTTTTACACTGTAGGTATTTATGATTTAGATCTTGACGAGCTTATCGCCCGATATAACGGTAGTTATCAAAGCTTTACACGAATGTTTAGCTCCGGTTTTCGCAATGACCAAAAACAGATAGCTCGTGTAAGTATTAACGGTCAAGTTCCACAGACAGTTCTTGATGATCTTATTGACGCTCGTAAAGTAAAAATGCTTAGCACTGAAATTAACGCGCAGGCTGAAAACATCAAAAATCTGTTGGGTCGTTTCTATCAAGGGTATGATACTAATTTCCTAAGGGTAGAAAAAGTTCTAAGCATGCTAAATGAGCTTAAGACAGTTTCATGGGCAAACCCATTACCTGAAAAATTGGTGAACATATTTACAAATAACAATAACCCCTCACCAATGCTTAAGAATTTAGGCAGTGAACTAAAAGATTCCATAGCTAAATGGGAACAACAAGCTAAGGATGTCTCTGAACTACTTCCTCAAAGCTTACCCTACTCTGAGTTAGCTATAAACCAAACTGCCCTATCACGACTTGAAGAATGGCTTGTTGATGTTGAAAAAAAACTTGCGCCCTTAAACATATTAACAAAAGAAACCCTGTCAACTGCTAAAACTTTGCCAAAAACCTATAAACAATTAATAGATGACCTTGAAAATGCTGAGGAAGTACGCAGAAAAGAAGCTACCATAATCGGCGAGAAATCTCAGCTTCAAATAAAATATGGCTCACGTTTTAATGGGCTTGAAACAAACTGGACTAACATTATTTCTGTACTTGATTGGGTAAAAAAAGTTCAAACAGTATTTGGCGAAATCGCAGTTCCAGAAACATTTGCCCTCATAGCCGCTGCTGGACCATCTAAGGCTCCATCTGATGCTAAATTGAATAGGCATTATGAGAATGCTCTACAATTGTTTGCTGCATTTGAAGCTCGCTTTGAAACTGAGCTTAAATATCAAAACCAAAATATTCGTGATTTATATCTTCATGTTATTCATGAACGCTTAACAACTTTACGTGAACGTGTTGATGAACTGCAAATTTGGATTGACTTTAAAGATCTTAGAAATCGTTTTTCACTTCGCGGTTTAGGCAGTTTCTTTGAAAAACTCGTTGAACAAAAAATTCCATCAATTCAATTAATTGACTGTTTCCGTAGAGGAGCTTATCAAGAATGGATAAATAATCTATACGTTGAAGATTCACGTTTAGGCAGATTCCGTCGTGAGAATCATGAACAACTAATTAGCGACTTTAAGAGTCTTGACAAAGAACTTATACATTTAACCTCTAGCATGGTAATTGAGGCCGCTAATAGTCGAAAGCCTCAAGATATTTTAATTCAGGCAAATGATTCTGAAGCAGCAATTCTCATGAGAGAAGCTGCGAAAAAACGTTGTTTAATGCCAATACGTGCATTAATGCAGAAAATTCCCAATTTACTGGTCAAATTAAAGCCTTGCCTGCTTATGAGTCCTATAAGTGTAAGCCAGTTTCTCTCTCCTGAATCGGCTCACTTTGATCTTGTCCTATTTGATGAGGCATCACAAATTGTGCCTGAAGATGCCATCGGCTCAATTTATAGGGGTAAAACTCTTGTTGTTGCAGGTGATAATAAGCAGTTACCGCCAACTAGTTTCTTCCAGAAGTCTTTAATGGATAATGTTGAGTGGGATCAAGTAAATGATGAGGACTTTGAAGTTTTTGACAGTATACTTGATGAATGTCTAGGCATAGGTTTGCCAGTGAAAACGTTAAGATGGCATTATCGTAGTAAACATGAAGACTTGATAGCTTTCTCTAATCATCAGTTTTATGATGATGCGCTTATTACTTTTCCAGCTGCTAAGGCTAAGCATGATAGTTTAGGTGTGAAACTGGACTATGTTACAAATGGTCTTTATGATAGGGGTGGAAATCGCGATAATCCTGTTGAAGCTGAAAAAGTTGCTAGTTTAGTATTTGAGCACTTTACTGAATATCCCAAGAAAACTCTTGGTGTAGTTACTTTCAGTATAGCTCAAATGAAGGCTATTGAGGAAGCTATTGATAGACGTTTAAAGATGCATTCAGAATTTGATAAATTCTTTAAGGAAGATCGTCTTGAAGGATTCTTTGTCAAAAATCTTGAAAACGTTCAAGGAGATGAACGTGATGTCATATTCTTTAGTGTCTGTTATGGTTATGACCAAACTGGCGAGATTACAATGAATTTTGGACCTTTAAATAAGCCAGGTGGTGAGCGTCGTCTAAATGTTGCTGTCACTCGTGCACGTGAAAAAGTTGTCATTGTTACCTCTATAAAGTCTACGGATATTGCTTCTGATGCTAAAGCTCAAGGTGTTCAAACATTGCGCAATTACATTGAATATGCTGAAAAGGGTCCAATTATACTTGATATGCCATATCAAAAGTCTGGCGTATTTGAGTCTCACCTTGATGAAGACGTTGCTTCTGAAATCCAAAAGTTAGGTTATGAAGTGGTGCCTCAGGTGGGTTGTAGCGGTTACAAGATTAACATAGGTGTCATAGACCCGGTTAATTCTGGCTGCTACCTTATGGGTGTCGAATGTGATGGAGTAACATATCGTTCAAGTAGCAGTACTAGGGATCGTGATCGTCTTCGTGAGCAGGTTCTTAAAGGGTTAGGTTGGTGTATTCATCGTGTTTGGTCGCCTTCTTGGGTTGCTCGCCGTGACTCTGAGGTTAAACGTTTGAAGGATGCTCTTGAGCAGGCTCAAAAGTTGCAGTTAGATAAGGAATCTCTTAAGCCTTCTGTTGACGTAAAAGAGGATGGTCTTATTGAGACTGAGGTGCGTAAGGTAAAATTTGCTGGCATAGAAAAAATTGGTGTGCCCTACAAAATTTACCCACTCAAAGTAGCCTTCAATCCATATATTAAAGTACAGACTGACAAGTCTACTAGAACATCGAAGCAGAAAAACGAGTTTCATTATCCTGAAAATCGTGAAATTCAAACACGATTTCTAGGAGAGTTAGTAGAAAAGGAAGGCCCTATTCATTTTGATTACGCTGTTGAACGCTTAGCTGATGCTTGGGGAATTAAACGTGTAACGCCTAAAATTAGCCATGCCGTGCAAGAAGCTCTTAACGCTTTAATTAGAGACCAAAAAGTTGTAATCAAAGGCAGCTTCTTATGGTCGCCAACATTAAAAGATGTACAAATTCGCATACCTGTAGATGGCATTGCTGAAACTAAACGTAAACTGGAACATGTCCCACCTGAAGAAGTGGAAGCAGCCATGAAAATTATAGCTAAATACGCTTTAGGTATAAGTGATGAATCTCTAGTGGCTGAAACAGCTAAAGTCTTCGGATTGATACATTCAACAGAAAAATCTAAAGAATACTTCCATGACATCTTAAAACGCCTTATACGAGAAAGAAAACTAGCAAACAAAGACGGAGTCGTAACTCCGATATAACCTATTTTTTTGGAGCTGAAATTTTGGATTTAACCAACTATAGCAAAGAAAACCTCTGGCAAATGCTTACCGAAGCAGTTCATGCTTCAGTGATGTACAAAACACATATGGCCTACACAAGAGATGTTGTGCTTAAAGAAACACCTAACATAACTCACATAGAACTATCACAACGTCTCAACATTACACTTGGTGAGGCAATAGTACTTCTACACGAATTAACTGCCCAACAAACGTCATCACCATAACTTTATTGTGCAAAATTTGTTTATTCACGCTAAGGCTGAGATTTGTTGGGACAACGTGGATCATTTTATGTGGTGATATTTTGTGTGTTTTAGAGAAAAACTTGTGTTGTATTACGTTCGCAACATGTAGTTGATTTGATAATGTTTTTGTATGTAAATTTCTGGGTCAACAGTACATTCTACGCAAAAACCTTATTTCGTCAGCCTCAAATTTTTTATGTGTTGAGGGCGAAAAAACGGTTGATGTTTTTGGTAGATAGTGTGTATTTTGTTGTCACGATTAGTATTCTTTAATTATTAAAACCGTAAGCTCTATATTGGGCTGTGAAACATTTTTGAACTAAATATGTGGGCCCGTGGCTCAGTCAGGCTAGAGCGGAGGACTCTTAATCCTTAGGTCGCGGGTTCAATTCCCGTCGGGCCCGCCATTAAAAACAGCAGTTTGCTCTTTACTTTGTCGTCATTCCAATTTTTGGTAGCTATAGACTTTTAGTCTGGTATTTCCTTCGCACGGTGTTTGTATCATTCTTTGATGCTGCAAGTGTCTGCTAATATAAAACGCTACTGGAAAATGGTGTAACAATATAGTGCTAATGCAAATGATATTGGTGTTTGGTGCGGTTGGGTACTTGGTGTGCTTCTTTTTTGGTTGTTAAGTTGAAATGTTCATTTTATAGTTTCTGTCTTACTATTCGTTGACTTTTTGGTGTGTTATCAACTGTTGTTTCGTTGTTTAATTTTTGTTTTAGTCGTATTACTAATAATTCGCGGTCATTTGGTTTTAGTTGCATCCAAATAGTGCGGTTTTCTCTGAATTCTTCTCCGGTAATTTTGTGTT
>JAITBW010000018.1 GCA_031283385.1 Nitrososphaerota archaeon | reverse complement strand
TATTTACACGTTGTATTGGAGCCTGTGCAATGGCACCAGCAATTGTTTTAGATGATCAGGTTATAGGTAAAGCGACTAAAGAGATTGTAATTGAGAAAATTAAAAATGTGCTTGAGGGTGCAAAAGATGAATCTGTCTGATATCCAAAAAATTGCGGAAGAAGAGAACGAGTTTCAAAGAGCATACAAGTATCGTATTAATGTTTGTTGCTCAAGTGGTTGTGTACCGTTTGGTTCATTTAAAGTGCTTAAAGCTTTTGAGGATGCAGTAAAAGAGTTGGGTGTAGAGAATATCTGTAAAGTTGCCAGAACTGGATGTGTAGGGACAGGTTCTAATGGACGGGCAAGATTTAGTGAGCCAGGAGAGTATCTTTATCAATGTGTAACTCCTGAAAATGTTCGAGAAATTGTTCAAAGTCACATAGTTTCAGGTGTTCCTGTTAAAAAGTATCTTTACAATAATAGTAGTTATTTCCGGAAACAGCAACGACTTGTGCTTAGAAACGCAGGTAAAATTGATCCAACGAGGGTTCAAGATTACATTTCTGTAGGAGGCTATTTTGCACTAGCAAAATGTCTCTCAACTATGACGCCGCAGGGTGTAATTCAAGAGATTATGAGCAGTGGTTTACGTGGTAGAGGTGGTGCTGGTTTTCCAGTGGGACAGAAGTGGAGTTTAGTTGCAAGAGTGCATAATACTCCGAAGTATATTGTTGCTAATCTTGATGAGGGTGATCCTGGTGTTTTTGCAAATCGCACTCTTGCAGAGGCTGATCCGCATGCAATTATAGAGGGCATGATTATTGCGAGCTATGCTATTGATGCACAGAAGGGTTACATTTACATTCGTTCAGAATATCCTTTAGCTATTGAGGCTTTACAGAAGGCTATTGCGCAGGCGAAGTCTATGAATTTGTTAGGGGATAATATTCTTGGAACCCAGCACAAGTTTGATCTTGAATTGCGTTTTGGTGCAGGCGCGTTTGTTGCTGGAGAGGAAACGGCTATTTTGGTATCTGTTGAAGGTCGTAGAGCACAGCCGCGTCCTAGACCGCCGTATCCTGCGAATCAGGGTCTATGGGGTAGTCCCACGTTAATTCAAAATGTTGAGTCTTTAGCTAATGTTCCGCTTATTATTTTGAATGGCGGTGCATGGTTCAAAGGGTTTGGTTTGCCTAACTGTACAGGTACTAAGTGTTTCTCTTTAACTGGAGAGATTATTAATCCGGGTTTAATTGAGGTGCCTATGGGTATTTCTTTGCGAGAGATAGTTTATGATATAGGTGGAGGAATTCCTAATGGTAAAAAGTTTAAGGCAGTTCTTGTTGGTGGTCCTTCTGGCGGTTGTTTGCCTGAGAGTGGACTTGATGCACAAATTGATTATGATTCATTGAAAAATGTTGGTGCTATCATGGGCTCAGGTGGTATAGTGGTGTTAAATGAGGATTCATGTATGGTTGATACGGCGCGTTACTTTACTGATTTCTGTATTGAAGAGTCCTGTGGTAAGTGTACGCCGTGTAGGGCTGGTCTTGCGCGTATTAAAGAGATTTTTGATAAAATTGCCGTTGGTAAAGGTGAGTTAAATGATGTTGACATTTTGGAGAAAGCAAGTGAATACATTATTAATGCCAGTTTATGTGGTTTGGGACAAACAGCACCTAATCCTATTTTAACAACGCTTAGGTATTTCCGGGAAGAGTATATGGAGCATATTGTAGATAAAAAATGTAGAGCAGGTATCTGTTTTAAGAAGCAACAGGATGATGAGAAGGAGGAGCTGTAGTAATGTCGGAGAAGTCTATGATTACTTTAAAAATTGATGGCATTCAAGTTTCCGTTTCAGAGGGTACAACTATTTTAAAGGCTGCTAAGGATAATGGCATTTTAATTCCTACTCTGTGTGATTTAGAAGGTTTAACTCCTTATGGTGGTTGTCGTTTATGTTTAGTAGAGGTTACGGGTTCGCCTAAGCTTTTTCCAGCTTGTGCTACTCCGGCTAATCTGGGTATGGAGGTTACTACTAATTCGGAGCGTTTGAAGAATTATCGTAAAATGACTATTCAGATGCTTATGGCTGAGCGTGTTCATATGTGTGCTGTTTGTGTTGCAAATGATCACTGTGAGCTGCAGGCGTTAGCTAATCAGTTAGGAGTAAATCATGTAGAGTTTGAGAGAAATTTTACACGGGAACCTATTGATTCATCTCATGATTTTCTGGTTATAGATAGGAATCGTTGCATACTTTGTACTCGTTGTGTTCGTGTTTGTGATAAAATTGAAGGCGTTCACACGTTAGATTTAAAGAAGCGTAGTAAAGATACCGAAGTTATTATGGACTTAGATGAATCTTGGGGTAACTCATGTAGCTGCACTGGCTGTCGTAAATGTGCCAAAGTTTGTCCAGTTGGAGCTATATATATTGAAGGAGAGTCAATTACTCAAACTAAACATCGGGATGTAGCTGAATTTATAACTGCAAGGAGAAATAGTAAATGAGTAGTACTACAGTAGCTAATATGGATAGCAGTAGTAAAGTAAGGGTGGCAACTGTTTGGTTAAGTGGTTGTGCGGGTTGTCACATGTCGTTTTTAGATCAGGATGAAAAAATAGTGGATTTGGCTAAGCAAATTCAGGTGGTCTACAGTCCATTAGTGGATGTTAAAGAGTTTCCTGAAAATGTTGATGTAACACTTATTGAAGGCTCTGTTGCAAACGATGAGCAGCTTGAGGTACTAAAAGATGCGAGAACAAAGTCACGTGTACTTATCTCGCTTGGCGACTGCGCTGTTACAGGCAATGTTACCGCTTTAAGGAATTCATGGGAAAATAGTGATAAAGAAGTGTTAGAGCGAGCCTACAAGTCGCCAGAGGATTTACAGGCTGCAATACCAAATATGGTTCCTAAATTGCTTATTAAAACAAAGCCGTTGCATGAAATTGTTAAAGTTGACTTCTACATTCCAGGTTGTCCACCGTCAGCAGATTTGATAAATTATGTGTTAACGGAATTATTAGCAGGCAAGACACCTAACATGGAGGGCAAAGCAAAATATGGATAATAATGATAATAGCAGTAGTATCAGTAATAGTAAAGTGTTTGAGAAGAAAATTGTTATAAATCCTGTTACGCGGATTGAAGGTCACGCTCAGATAGATATTTTGTTAAATGAGGATAATAGTGTAAAAGAGGCGTTGTTTAAAGTTACGGATTTTCGTGGTTTTGAAAAATTTACGGAAGGCAGACCGTATTATGAAATGCCAGCAATAACTAGCAGATCATGCGGTATCTGTCCGGTAAGTCATATACTTGCATCTGCTAAGGCCTGTGATGCCATAGTTGGTGTGACTCCGCCTAAAACGGCAGTTATGTTGAGACGTTTAATGCATATGGGTCAATTGATACAATCTCATGCATTAAACTTTTTCCACTTATCCTCGCCAGATTTGCTATTTGGCTTTGACTCAGATCCAGCGAAACGTAACGTTTTTGGCTTAATTGAGAAACATCCAGATTTTGCAGTGCAAGGCGTTAAACTGCGACGGTTTGGTCAAGAGATAATTGAAAAAGTCGCAGGCAAACGAGTTCATTCAAGCGAATGGGTACAGCCTGGCGGTGTAAAGTGGCCGTTAACGCGTGAGCGTGTAGAGTATTTGCAGGGTGAATTACCAAAAGCTTCAGAGATTACAAAAAACACTTTGACTATGTTTAAACAGATAGTTAATAATTTTGAGGATGAAGTGGAAAATTTCGGTAATTTCCCATCGTACTATATGGGGTTAGTTAACTCTGACGGTGGCTTAGAACACTATGATGGTAAACTACGGATAATGGATAAAGATGGAAACGCTGTAGCTGAATGCACAGATGCTCTAAAATATCAAGAATACATAGGAGAAGCAGTTGAGCCATACACTTTTATGAAGTTTCCATACTTTAAAAAAGCAGGCTACACAGATGGGGCATATCGCGTTGGACCATTAGCAAGATTAAATGTTGCCTCACACTGTGGTACACCTCTAGCTGATGAAGAGATTAAAGAATTTAAAAAACTTGGCAAAAATGGCATAGTACATAGCACATTCCACTACCATTATGCAAGACTAATTGAAACACTATTCTGCATTGAAAACGCTAAAAAACTATTAGAAGACCCAGAAATCTTGTCAGAAAATGTAACCTCAAGAGCCATGGTAAACAATTACGAAGGCGTAGGCATAGCAGAAGCACCAAGAGGGACATTAATTCACCACTACAAAGTTGACACAGAAGGCATGATTACTTGGAACAATATGATAATAGCAACAGAACACAATAATATTGCATATAACAAGGCAATAACACAAGTGGCAAAAAAATACGTAAAAACACAACAATTACAAGAAGGCATGCTTAACCGCGTTGAAGCAGTTATCCGCGCATTTGATCCATGTCTAAGTTGCGCAACTCATGCAGTTGGTCAAATGACATTAGACATTAAACTTTTTGACACAAAAGGAACACTGCTAGACCGACAAAGCAGATAACCATCTTTTCATTGTTAATATAAACATCTCTCATTTTTACATATTTAACAAAGTTACTACTACAGGACATTTCCCAACTAAACACTATAAACAACAGATTTACAAAAAGACTCCGTTTTGTAAATATCTTTAACTTTTCAGCAAACACAAAGGGTATAAATAAAATTTTTAAAAAAGAGGTTATCGTAGAATCATTTTGACGAACTTTTCTGGATCAAATGGTTCTATGTCTTTATACGTTTGACCTACGCCTATGAACAGGATGGGTTTTTGTGTGACATATGTTACACTTAATGATGAGCCACCTTTGACGTCAGCATCAACTTTAGTTAATATAGTTGCATCGATACCTATTGTTTTGTTGAATTCTTCTGCCTGCATAACTGCGTCATTACCGATTAAAGAGTCGACAGTAAAGATTACTAAGTCAGGTTTTACGACGCGCTTGACTTTGACGAGTTCATTCATAAGATTCTGGTTGGTTTGCATTCTTCCAGCTGTATCTATTAAAACAACATTTATTCCATGAGCCTTAGCGTGGTTAATAGTGTCAAAAGCTACAGCAGCGGGATCAGCACCATATGTGTGTTTAATTACTCGTATGCCTAATCGACGTGCGTGTTCTTCAAGCTGCTCTATTGAGCCGGCACGATAAGTATCTGCGCCTGCTAGAACTACAGAGTACCTTTTTTCTTGTAAAAACCGTGCAACTTTGGCTATTGTAGTTGTTTTTCCTGTACCATTTATTCCTACAAACATTAATACGAACGGTTCGGCTTTTTCGCGTTTTTCAGAAATTTTTTCCAACAGATCAATACGATCATCTGTTTCTAGAATTTCAAGCAGTACCTGTCTCAGGTTATTTTCTACAAGTTCTTTACGATCATTAAAACGTTTAATTGATGACCCTGAGAGACGTTTTTCCAGTTCATCACAGATTTTATCGGCAACTGGAAACGCCACATCGTTTTCTGCTAGATTCATTTTGAAATCAAATAAAACAGGTGCGAGATTATCAGCTTTAAGTTCAGTTGTTGTTACTTTTGTAACTAACCCTTTAAAGCCTGACTTGAGCTTTTCAAACATGCAGTTAAGCGTTCCCTTGTCTTACGTGGGCAAGTAAACTTTCTATTCTTTTTTGACCAGAATTTATGCGTTCAGCAACTTGATTAAATTGTGTTTGGGCAGATTGCAAAGTTTTTTCAAGCTCTTCTAGACGTTCTTTAAGTGTCGTTTTGGTGTCTGTTAATGTTTTTTCTACAGAAACACCAGCACCTAGCCCAACGATTACCTTATCAGGATTAACAAGTTTCACTTGTACATAAGAGCTACCACCTATAGGCACGATCATTTCAGCATTTTCTTGCTCTTTTTCTATACCGTCTAGAGTTGCGTTAGCATATGCTAAGTCAGTTAATGTAGCATTTACCATACTGATCCGCTGCTGTAGTGCCGTAGCTGTTTGTTCCAAGTATCGCATTTCAACACTTAATTTTCGTAGTTCTTCTTCGTGACTACCTGCAGTTGCCAAGGTTACTCCCCAAGAACTATTTTCTTAAGGATCTCATTTTCAATTTGGTCTGTTGGAACTTCTGTTGCGGCTTCAATTTTTATTTGGAATCTTTTCACTCTGTGTTTGCTGCCTATTTCGGTGTAGACCTTTTCTACAGCATGCTCTTTTTTATCTGCGATTATTTCTTTGGAAAATGGTGTTGCTAAGTTTGGCTTGTTTATTTCGCCTGTTACTCTGAAAACCTTCATTTATTCTACTTCCTGCAGAACATCCACTGCATTCCCAATTATAAACATCTCGGGTCCAGTTGTCATAGAACCAGCAACAGCACCATGAGTATTTGCAAGTAAACCTGTACCGACGTAAGGTATACCGCAATTAATTGTACCGACATCAACGGGTACTTTGAAAGCTTGTTCTAAAATTTTGCGTTCTTCATCTTTTAATAACGGGTGAGCAAGCACGCCTTTATTTGTAACAGTTGCTAAAGATCCAACGTATTGCAATCCAGCGATTTCTGTTTGCAGTACTTCTACACCCAGAGTTTCAGAAATTTTTTTAATGTCATCCTCTTTTATTCGAGGATCAGCTATAGCCCCTTTGTCGTTTGCTAAGACTATATTTCCATAAGCTGTTTTTTTGGTTTCCATAATAGTTATTGTTCCATCGAATGCGTTTCGAATTTCAGTTAATTCTTCATCTTTAACAGAGTTAGGAAGCAGCATACCGTTAGAGTTCGCACATACTAGGGCACCGATTAATACGGAGCCACTAATGGTTGTATATACTAGTTTTGTTTTTAGCCATTCAGCGTATTCTTGTGCTTTTTGTTTGGGTGTCATACGTGGAATCATTACTATGCTTTCTGTTGCAAGAGAGTACACGCCTATACTTGGGCTTCCAATGATGCTTGATAAGTAAACAGTCAAGGGCTTTTCAATCCTAAATTGTAAGCGTGAAATTGCAAAGTATGTACAATATTTCTATTGATAAGTAATGCAAATTTTTCGCTCACATATCAAGTTGTAAATTCCCATATTTCACATTTAAACCTTCGCAGAGTTTTCAGGAAAACTTGGGTAACTTGAATAGTGTAGTTTGATTAATGAAAAAATTTGAGCCGTTTAAAAATTTATTTATTTGCTTTTTGTGTTAAAATAAGGTTGTGTATTTAGGCTTCTGCCAAGTACACGGTGACGTCGTCGTTTTTGTCTTTGGTTACGCGGACACGGATTTTGCGTGGTGGTTTTTCTATGCCTCTGCTCCAGATTTTTTCGTTGACTTTTGGCGTTATTATTAGATGCGGCAGTTCTTCGTCTTCTTCTGTGATTGTTAAGGGCATTTTCATATGTCTGGCTACGAAGAGTTTAAGGAGTTGCATCGCTCGTGGTGCACGTTTTTTTGGTGGACGTACTAGGGCTCTTTGTAGAGGTACCGTGTATATTCTTTCTTCGAGTACTGGATCGTCTTTCTTTTTTGGTTTTGTTTTTTCAGTTTGTGTTACAGTTCCTTTTGGTTCTGCAACTGCTTCTGTTATCATTGTTTCTTCTTGTGGAATTATTTCTGTTTCTGTTGTGAGTTCTTCTTGTGGTGTTTCTAGTAGTTCGGTTTCTTGTGTTGTTTGTTGTTCATCGTTAGCGTTATTCATTATTTGTTATTCTCCTATGGTTTTATTTTTG
>JAITBW010000163.1 GCA_031283385.1 Nitrososphaerota archaeon | reverse complement strand
TGTCTGTTGTGATTAAATCCCGCTTTTACGCAATGTTCGCTTCCACACTTTGAACATCTCATAACCGTCGATACACAAAGGGCTAAACCACCTTATAATCCTTTTTGCAATACTCTCGATTATTTAGAGTTTAAAGCAGGTCTGCCTGGCCTGTTTAAGCTCTGAGCATAAAGTAATGTAAGTTTAATTATGTTGCATATGTCTATTAACTTGTCTTTAGATATACTCGCTTTTTTTCTGTGCTTTACGTTTTGATTGCCATAAGGTTAATAGGTTACTTTTTTAATGTCCATATAGTTTACTCTACAATTTGAGAGATTTCCAATGCATAAAATGCTCAAAAACGTAATGCATTCAAATCAAAATAACAAAAGTAATACTATAAACATTAAAGTGGAGAATGAATAAGATGGCGCGTTTTAGACAAAACGAAGAAATTGTTAAATTAATGGAAAACCCAAAAATCATCCGCAACACCAGCATTATAGCTCATGTTGACCACGGCAAAACAACCCTATCAGACAGCCTTTTGGCACATGCAGGAATTATAAGCGCAGATGCTGCTGGACAAAAACGATTCCTCGACAGCTACATCCTTGAAAAACAACGAGGCGTTACCATATTTGCCTCAAACGTTAGCTTAGTTCACACATACGAAGACACAGAACACTTAATCAACCTCATCGACACACCCGGACACATCGACTTTTCAAGCGCAGTCACACGAAGCCTAAGAGCAGTCGACGGAGCACTCGTAGTCGTTGACGCCGTAGAAGGTCCAATGACCCAAACAGAAACCGTCCTCATGCAAGCACTAAAAGAAAGAGTCAAACCACTCCTATTTATCAACAAAGTTGACCGATTGATCAAAGAAATCAAATTATCTCCACAAGAAATCCAAAAGAAATTCGCAAAAGTTCTCACAAAAATCAACAATCTAATCGAAAGACACGCCCCACCAGAATATAAAGAAGCATGGAAAATCAAAATTGAAGACACAGTCGCCTTTGGTTCAGCCCTTCACAAATGGGGACTAAGCCTTGATTACATGCGTCAAAAACAAATTAGCTTCCAAGACATCATAGACGCATACACTGGCGACCCAGACGAAGTTAACGCTAAAATAATTGAATTAAGCAAAAAAGCACCTCTACCAGAACCAATTCTTAACATGTTCTGCAAACACTTACCAAGCCCACTAATCGCTCAACCATATCGTCAAACAAAAATTTGGCCAGGCGATGCAACTTCACCAGTTGGTGTTGGCATGGCAAAAGTTGACCCCAAGGCTCCACTGCTTATGTGCATTTCCACAATTGATGTTGATCCACACAGCGGCACTGTTGCCATTGGCAGAATTTTCAGCGGCACCATCACCAAAGGCAAAGAAGTACAGCTAATTGGCTCACAACGAAAAGGCACAATACAACAAGTTTTCATGAGTATGGCAACTGACCGCGTCATTGTTGACCGCGTACCCGCAGGCAACATTGGAGCAGTCTCAGGCTTACCTGCCATGCGTATTGGTGAAACCATAGGTGAGGCAAACTGTGAAATTCACAGCTTCGAAGGCTTAACATATGTATCTGACCCAGTCGTTACTGTTGCTGTTGAACCAGAAAACGTTAAAGATTTACCACTTTTTGACAAAGTCATGCACAAACTCACAACAGAAGACCCATGCATACGCTTTGTCATGAACAAAGAATCAGGCGAATTTCTACTATCAGGCATGGGCGAGCTTCACCTTGAAATCACAGCATACAGAATGCAAGAAGCAGGTCTCAAAGTCAAACTCAGCAAACCAATTGTCATCTATAGAGAAACCATAAACCACGACTATACTGGCCCGTCAATTATGGGTAAAAGCCCCAACAAACACAACAAACTCTGGATAACAATCGAAAAACTATCAGAAGACATCATAGAAGCAATTAAATCAGAAAAAATTACTGACTTACAAAACAAAGACGAAAGAGCCAAAGTTCTCAAAGGACTCGGCTGGTCACCAGACGAAGCAAAAGGCGCAGTTGCAATTGAAGAAAGTAACATCCTAGTCAACCGCATCCGTGGACGACAATACGTAGAAGAAATCATTGACCACATAAAAACCGGCTTCCGCGAAGCAGTACACACATCACCACTTACAAGAGAACCAGCACACGGACTAAAAATTAACCTAGAAGATATCACCCTCCACGAAGACCCAGTCCACAGAGGCCCAGCACAAGCCATACCAATGACTTGGAGACCAATCTACTGCGTTATCCTACTCAGCAAACCCAAATTACTCGAACCACTCATAAGCTTCGAATGCAAAGTTCCATCAGACTTTGTCAGCAGCGTTCTTGCAACCGTTAACAAACGTCGCGGCAAAATCATAGATATGCCATCAGAAGAAGACATGATAACTGTCAAAGCAGAAATGCCAGTATCTGAAAGCTTCGGTATAGCCGATGAACTTAGAAGCTCAACCGAAGGACGCGCATTCTGGGCAACACAATTCAGCCGATGGGCGCCAGTTCCAGAACAATTACAAGATGAACTAATCAAAGGAATACGCGAACGCAAAGGTCTACCAGCCGTTCCACCAAAAGCAGAAGAATACTTTGAGAAAGAATAATCTCAAACAAATCTTTTCTTTCACAATTTTTATTTTTTTTTATTTCTATTTAATTTCATGGTTAATCATGCTAAAAAAAGTTTTTGAAGGTTAAAGAAACAGTTAAAAAGTCTTTAGCCCTTTTTAGAAGCCGTGAAGTAAATGATTAAGGCACAAAAAAAGAAAGTTGCTTGGGGAATAACTGGCGGTGGCGATAAAATCGCTGAAATTGTCAAAATAATGATTGAACTTAAAAAGCAGTATGAACGTGAAGTTGAAATTCATGTTTTTGTGTCTAAAAACGGAGAGACCATGCTTAGGTTTTACAGACAGTTTGAAGTTTTGAAGGCAGAGTTTTCTCAGTTTACCGTTGAAATGAATCCTAATGCACCCTTTTTGGCGTCTTGGTTACAAAGTGGAAAATATGATTTCTTTTTTGTTGCTCCAACATCGTCTAATACAGTTGCTAAAATTGTTAACAGCATCGGAGATACATTGATCACTAACTCGGTTATAATGAGTTTGAAAGCGTTTGGTACTGTGTATCTTTTTCCTACAGACTATCGAGAGAGTATCGTTGAAACTGTTGTGCCTAATGGTAAAACAATAAAAATCCAAATTCGCAAAGAAGAAGCAGATCAAATACGTAAACTTGAACAAATGGAAGGCATGCACGTATTTGATACACCAGAAAAAATTCGGGATATATTTAAAGAACGCTACAGCAAACAATAATTCCTTTTTTTCCATGCACCCATAATTAACATGCATATTACGACCAATGTTTTTCTATTTGGTCAATAACTGTTTTGACTTCATAAACGTCTAACGAATACACTCACAAAGTGAACTATTCACTTCCTACAAGAGCGCAAAAAATATTCTTTACACCTCACAATACACTGAATACAGTAGAGGATATTTTTGTAAAAAAGGGAAGGTAACATGTTGTTTATTGTAAAAAAAGGTAGTTAATGGGGTTGTTGTTAATGTTGTTTAGTCTATGTTCCAGCGTTTTGCGATTTTGACAGCTATAAACACTAACAGAGCAACTAGTGCAAATGTGAGTAGTGCTACTAAAAAGTCGCCGTATGCAAACACTTGAGAATTAATAACAACTGTACCCTCAGCTAAGTTACCTATACCTGGAATAAGTAATCCAATAGCGGGTAATAGCAAATCTTGAACTAATGCTTGAACTAAACCGCCCACGTAGAGACCTATAATGAAGGCAATGGCGAGACCAAAAATTTTGTATTTAGACAAAAATTCTTTAAACTCACTCCACAAAGTCGGCTTAGGAGCAGGCGGCGGAGGCGGTGCTTTTTCTACAGATTCGCGAATTTTACGCAATTCAGCTAATATTTCTTCATCATTATTTACCAAAATGATAACCAGAAAATATTTACAGCATATAACTAATAAAAATATCCATAGACATACACTAATAATATAATGAACAAATAAGTCTGCAGGATAGTTTCCATTTTTTGTTGATTAGACAAGTTAATTAGTCATTAACGCTGTTTTAACATATCAAAGTTTTCAAGTTGTCAGACACTATGGCCATTAGTAACAGCGGTAGTAGCATGTTAGGTAAGGAGAGGTTAAAGCAGCGTATCGTAGAGTTAGCGGGGCATGCTGTTGGTTCAGCGAATATTAGAGCAATTTGTTTAATTGGTACACATTCAAATCAGCCGGTTGATGAAGGGAAAACTGTTCTTGAAGTAATTGTTGTTGTTAAAAAATTTCAACCTCGGCTGTTAAATTATGTTGCGAGACTTAATGGGCGAACGGTAATTATTTTTGCTATTAATCAGTGGATTTTTGAAAGAGATATAGATAGAGGTTTTCTTGGTGAGGCGATTGCTAGTAAGCTTGTTTTTCCGTATACTATTTTGCAAGGTAAACAGTATTTACAAGTGCAAGAGTTGATTTTGAAAAAAAGGTTAATTCTTGAATCTATAGAAAACTTGTCTATTAGTTATCCTGAGCTTATTTATCATATGCAAATTAAGCCGCAGTTTTTTCTTTATGATATCCTGCTTAAGCGTTTACGGTTTTTCCCGTTGCTTGCTTATGAAATGTCAGATAGGCTTGAAGGTAATATTTTAAAAGGTGAAGAAAAGGCTTTAAAAAGTTACAGAGATGCTCTTACACAGTTAGATGCTGAGGGTTTAATTACTTTTAAAAATGATTATGTTACTACGTCTAAAGAGTTTGCACGTCGAAGTCAAAAGCCAACAGTTTGGATTACAAACATAACAAAAAATGTGCCTCGAACTATTTTCACTTCCATTTTTGGCATTTTTCCTCAAATGCTAAACATTATAATACAAAATACGCAACTTATTAAAACTCAAAAAATCAACATAATGCTACTACAAGCAGATGTTAACTATAATTATTATACAGACGAACCACGGAAATACGTATTTGTCCCTACAGCAGAGGGGCTAGTGTCACTTGCTAATAAGGTAAATATTTCAGGGTTTATCCAAAAAGTGTTTGGAACAGAAAAACCAGAAAAAATAACGATTAAAGCTGTTGGCGGAATATTAAATGACGTTTACCTTATAAAGACACGCACAACAAAAGATAGCAACATTGAGCACAAATTTTTAGTTAAGCGCTTTAGAGAATGGTCAAATTTTAAATGGTTCCCGTTAACACTGTGGACATTTGGTACTAGAACATACGCTATTTCAGGTAAAACACGTTTAGCCAAAGAATGCGCAACCAGCGAGTTTTTACGTTTACGTGGATTTAATGTACCCAAAATTTTGTATGTTAGCACACCTGAAAGACTAGTCTTCATGGAGTATATAGAAGGAGAAAACCTGAGTTACTCAATAAAACGCTTAGCTCTAGCAGTACAGAGAAAAGAAAAATCAGAAAAAGACCTATCAGATATTGAAATGACAGGAGAACTATTTGCAAAAGTTCACTCCCATGGAATGACACTAGGCGACACTAAACCAGAAAATGTCATCGTAGGCAAAGACGGCAAAGTGTATCTACTAGACTTTGAACAGGCAACACAAGACGGAGATAAAACATGGGATATAGCAGTATTTCTATACTACGCAGGCCACTATCTACAGCCAATTAAAGACCATGAGGTAGCAGAAGGTATTACTATGGCGTTTATTAGGGGCTATTTACGTGGCGGTGGTCAGTTAAAAACTGTCAGAAAAAGTGTAAGTCCAAAATATACAAGAGTTTTTAGCGTTTTCACTATGCCTTCAATCATATTAACAATAATAAATACTATTAAGAAAGTTAGAGAATTAGATAAGGAAAACGTTGGATAGAGAGACTATGAATATTGAGACGTTTTATGTTCATTTGAAATTTCAAACTATATCTGGTGGCTGGTCGGTTAATTTGCCTTTTTTATGTGATAAATGTGGTGTTTGTTGCACTCTTGAGGACTTTTTAAACGCGGGGGAAATTCAAGGGACTGCAGAATCAGACCGTGGAGTTTATGCTAAATTTAAAGCTTTAACAGTTGAGCTTGGGAAATTGTTTGAGCGTGATGAAAAAATGTATGAGCAACATATTGCCGCTGCTAGATGTCCATTTCAAGAGGGTAATATTTGCTCTATTTACGCTATTAGACCTAAGGGTTGTAGTCAATTTCCTAACACGCCATTTGGCATGTTGTCTGAAGACTGTAAAGCGTTGGAACGTTTTAAAGAACAAAAAAGGGCACTTAAGAGAGGGCGAGTAGTTGAGGAGACGGGGCATTTTACAGGAGATAGAATTGTGCCTGTGTCATTTTCAAAAAAGCAATATGATGCCTGTATAGCTAAACTTTTGAAAGCAGGAATTACCGAAGAGGAAAAAGCACTTTTTAACAGTTTAAATGAGCAAAAAGACAACAACAGTTAGATTAGTTAAAATTAGAAAAAAGTGGAGAGTGAAAAGACCTTTTATAGGGTACTTCGTTTTTTCCACTTTTCAATTATTTCAGACACTAAATCTGTAATTATCTAAAAGAGAAATCGAGTTTATGAGTTTTACGGCAAAAACAGTACAAAAAACAACACAAAAGTATCAAACAGTACAAACATTAAGACAGACAAATACCACTAAACAAAAAAACAATCCAATCACTTCATAAATAGCTCTAACACAACTTGTCAACCTAAACAGAAAATATCCATTTCACAAATTTTCCATAAATAAGCTTAAATGACTCAGCTATCCACAATGCTAAAAGCGAAATGACCAAAATGCCTCACGTTATAGAAATACAGAACCTAACAAAAACCTACAAAGACTTTAAAGCAGTAGACAATCTAAACATTAACGTTGACAACGGTGAAATATTTGGACTTCTAGGACCAAACGGTGCAGGAAAAACAACCACAGTCTCAATGCTATGTACAATACTCAAACCCACATCTGGAACAGCAAAAATAGACGGACACGACATCATAAAAGAACCAAGCAAAGTCCGCAAATCCATAGGCATAGTCTTCCAAGACCCAAGCATAGATGACCGCCTAACAGGCAGAGAAAACCTACTAATGCATGCCAACTTATATGGTGTCCCAACATCAATACAAAAAGAAAGAATAGCACGCATTCTAAAACTAATAGAACTAGAAGATCGCGCAGACGATTTACTACGCACATACAGCGGAGGCATGCGACGAAGACTAGAAATCGGACGAGGTCTAATACATCAACCAAAAGTCCTATTTTTAGACGAACCCACCGTCGGATTAGACCCTCAAACAAGAGACCACATCTGGCGTTACATAAAAGACCTCAAAGAAGCAAACGATATAACAGTAGTTCTAACCACTCACTACATGGACGAAGCGGACAGATTATCAGACCGCATAGCTATAATGGATCACGGCAAAGTTGTCATATTAGATACACCACAAAAACTTAAAGCCACACTGGAAGGCGACGTGGTAGTTATTAAATCAAACAATAACAAAAACTTAGAAGAACTTTTAAGCAAATGGTTCAACTTTACCAAACAACACTTAGAAAAAGACACCTTAGAAGTTACCGTTCCAAATGGCAGAAACGCCATTCCACGAATAGTAGAACTGGCAAACCAAAACAGCATATATATTGAATCCATAGTTTTACGCGAACCAAATCTAGAAGACGTTTTCCTACACTACACAGGATGCAGCATACGTGATGACACCACTAAAGAACTACATGGACTATCAGCAATCCACAGGAGAGCCATACGATGACCGAATTAAGAGGCATCTATACACTTTGGTTACGAGAAATCAAACGATTCATACGAGACCGCGTACGAGTAATAATAAGCTTCATACAACCATTATTATGGCTAGTCGTATTTACCGCCGGCTTTAGCGCACGATTAGTAATACCGAGAGTAGATTATCAACAATTCCTATTCCCAGGAATCATAGGTCAAACACTACTCTTCACATCAATGTTCATGGGCATAAGCGTAATTTGGGACAAAGAATTCGGATTTATGAAAGAAATACTCGTAGCACCCATATCCCGCTTTAGCATATTTATAGGCAAAATGCTCGGCGATAGCACAGCCGCCATGATACAAGGCGTAATCGTCTTCACATTCGGCTTCCTATTAGGAATACCATTTAACCCCCTAACACTCATCATAGCACTACCCGTAATGCTACTTATCACATTTGGACTAGTCAGCATAGGCTTAATCATAGCCAGCTTCATAGGCAGCCTAGAAAACTTTGGAGCCATTCAAACATTCATAAACTTACCTCTATTCTTCCTAAGCGGAGCACTATTTCCCACAACAGGAGAAGGCATACCAGGATGGCTACAATTCGCCTCAAAATTCAACCCACTAAGCTACGGCGTTGACGCACTACGAACAGTCATCCTAGGCTCAGACTGGACCCCACTTAACCCAATACATACAAACATAGCCATAATAGTCATATTCGACATAGCAATGATCATCATAGGCACATGGGCATTTAGCAGAATGAAAAAATAAGAACATAAAAAACACATTTTTCACGACAACATATAAGGAAAAAAAGAAAAAGAAAAAACAAAAAAACCACACAACATACGCCGATCATTAACCACCAAAAATTTAAAAACGCAAAACACAACTCGCTACAATAAAGCTATAATTAACAACAAGCACAAAAAAATTCAAAAATAAACGCAAAAACTGTTTGTTGGTCGGGAGAGCAGGATTTGAACCTGCGACAGCTCGGTTTCTGTGACCTAGACAGGCTAGAATGAAGCCCACCATGGGTAGACCTCTACAGCTTCTCCGTCCGCCAAGCGAGTTAGCGGACTCGAGAGCTCTGCCAGGCTGAGCTACCTCCCGAATACAGTCTTTCCATAAAGACTAAAAGAAAGAATTTAAATTTATTGGATATCTATCGCACTATTAGGCAAATTACTTATAAAAATAGTATTGCACTGGGATATTTGGCGAAGTATATTAACAGCGTTTTTAACACTACACAAGTACTGGGTCTAAAAATATGTCAGTTATAGTAAAGATTAACTTAAGATATAATTAAAAAAAGGAGAGTGTTCACTTATAGATAGCTGTAAGGATATACTGGTCTCTGTGAGCCAGTAAAGGGCAGAAATCAGGGTAAAAATGTGAGATTTGTCCATCAGAAAGAACTGTTAAACCTGTAAAATTACAAAAAACTGGTCTCATGTATCTATAGGTGTACACTCTCATTATTTTTTTAACTGTCAATGTTATTTTAAGTACACTTATTGTGTGCCAAAGTTAGGGTTTTGTGTGAAGCGGTAATTGTGTTACCTTATAATGTAACGTGTGAAACAGCATGATTTACTAAAAAGCGAAAACTGAAAAGTAATCTGTCTAGAAAGTGGTAAGTTACATGGATTAAAAACTTGAGCGTTGATTACTAGATATATTTGGGTTGGCGTTTGCTAAAGTGTTGCCAAAGAAGCGTCATGTTATTGGTAAAGCGTACACCCATTGATATTGAGCAAAATAACAGCAATGCTTGTCATTATTTAAGTCGTTTTACTCGTAAAACAAAAGTGCTTTCTTTTTCTCTGATTGTAAATAATGTCACCTTTTTTGTATGTGATTACTATTATTGTTCCAATGGCAATAATCATTGTTGCTCCTAAAATGCTCAAAATGAGCGTGTTTGATATGCCTGTTTTTACTACGCTAAAATAAACAGTCTCGGAACTTTGACAAAACGGAGCAATTTGACCCCATGCAACATAAAAATATGAATAAACAACTATACAATGCTCACCAGAGTCTAAATTGGTCAAAGTTATATCTAGTGATGCCTCAACAGGAATTGTAACATTAGCTTGTCCATCTATACTATAACTGTACCATGGTCCCCATATCGGGTAGTTATAATAAACACTAGTTGGTTTAAACTCTCCATTCTTGGCTACAAAATTTAGTGGAACGACATTAACATATGTAGTGTTCTTTGGTTCAACTATAATTATGTCTCCCGGAATGTAATCATCTAATTCATCAACATTAACAAAAAACTCAATAGATGTAGCTTGTTCAACAAAGGGTGTTCCAACAACACATATAACCAACACTACTAACACAGGTAGTGAGATGAGATAGTGTCTACCTTTTTGCATAACGCTTCAACAGTTAACATACGATTCTCTACAACTTAAAGATTTACAAATAAAAACTAAAAACATTTTTAGCAAACAATAAGCAATCTTTGACTACTCAATTAATTAGATATTTGTAAAATTGTATGTGCGATTTTAGCAAATTTGACAGAAAGTATTAAAAACAATTGCTTGTTTATAAGAAATATGTTTGAAGAACAAAAAATTCAAAATAGTATTAGGTGACAAAAAAATGGGAGAGTTTTCACTTATAGGGATATAATGCTATTGTTTGGATTTGAGTAAAGATGTCAGGTGTTGTTAGGTTTTTCCATAGTTTTAAAGAAGTGTCTTTCTCAGAAATTATTTCACCCCCCTCTTAAGGTATGGTTAAAGTCAAAAAGAAAGGGGAACTCAA
>JAITBW010000024.1 GCA_031283385.1 Nitrososphaerota archaeon | reverse complement strand
CTTTTGGCTGTTAGGTTGTTTGGGGGTTGTGTGGATGAAGAAACCCTGCGAAATCACCTACTGTATGATCCATCTAAGCCTAAGGCGTATGCTCTTTCGGAGGTGGGGTTTGCTAATGCTCTTAAAAACCTCTCCTTTGACAATGCTAAACGAGAAGCCTGGCTATCCTTCAAAGAAGAAACCATTCGCCAACTACGTGAAGAGGCTTATGCTTATGGTAGAAAAGAGTTGAAAGCTACCGATGTGCGTACGCGGGTTTGGAGATTGGATTTAACAGATAAGAAAGCTAAACGCCTCTTAGACACCACTTTTCGAGGGGAGAAGGCGGGTGGTGTTAAGCATATTCAAACAATTATGGCCCAACGCAAAGTATACTGGTTAAATGGTTGGATTGTACGAGTAGACGATGGGGAAACTGATGAGAGTTTAGCAGATCTCTATGTTACACCTACTCTACCCGCCTCAAAAGTTGAGGGCGCAAAAGGGTTTATTGACCAGACCAAATGGGATTACCAGAGTAGTTTTGCTGTTGAAGTGGAATGTTATCCAAGTAGGCATTGGGATCGTTTAGAGAGTAATTATCATAGAAACAAAAAGATGGGTTTTCCAACAGTTTTCATAGTGCCCAATCAAACTGATGAGGTAATGTTGAGGGAGAAGCTTTTGAAGTGGCAAGCTACTTTGGTTGCTAATTCGGCTCGGTTTGAGCCTAATCGCCCTGAAATGGTAGCTATCGAAGTTGCCAAAAATCTTGGTGATCAAGCAAGTAATTCTGAGCCCAACCAAGCCGGTGAAGACCCAACCTGTAAAGTAGAACCAGCAATACATCCAATTGAACCTTCCATTGAGCGGTCTATGGAGTTATCTGGAGAGGAGAAGGAGGAAGTGCAGGAGGCTTTAGATGGTGGGACAGATGTGCCTCCAGAGACGGTTTTGCAGGGTGGTGAGTTGGCATTGGAGCTTGCAGGTGCGGGTTGGTGGTTTAGACTTAAAACGTCAAGGGGCAAACTCTATCTTTGTGCTCGAAAAGGACCCAAAGAACGCTGTATCGGCCAATTTAACCCAGAACTACAAAAACTTGTAGAAAAAAACAACATCACAATCAAAAGAGGCAGTGATAATACAAAAAAAGAAACCCTCTAAAACAGTCAAACAACACATCAAATACACTGCACTATAGCGGTACATCAAAAAGGCTACCTAAGCAATTGCTTTCAATATAATTAAGCCAAACAAGCGATTTGGAGATGGAGTGATATAACACTACATATCGCTTTTTACAACCCATTTATATGGAGAAAAATGCAGGTCACATTTTATTTATCTTCGGTGTTTGTAGAGGTTGCTTGTTGTTCAAGCATTTTTAATTGTTTATCATAGTCATTTTCAAACAATTTATCCTGCACTACACGATATTTTTCAAACTCGCTCTCAGCGTGTTCTTTAGCTATTTGAGCACTAATCTTTCCAGCATTAGTCAATAACTCATTCCCATCCGCCTGCAAAATTAAATCCAGATGGGCTGCCCAACTCTCCATAGTCATAGCAACCCGACTTTTCGCCCGGCGCTCAGCTAAATCCAAATAAGCATTAATTAACAAACCAAGATTTTGCAACTCTGACTCAGTTAAATAATTCTTAGCAATACCCACATCACTTTTTACAATACGACAACTTGGACTGCCTTCCCAATTGGTTAGTCCCATATGGTCTTTTGCAGCATCAGCCCGCTCATAGACCAGTTCTGCGGCTGTGTGCCCATGAACTGCAAAATGCAGTTTGTTTTGTACCTTTGCAAAAAATTCTTGTGTAATTGGCGAGTTTTTATCATAATCCATAGCTGTCGCATAAATGTCAGTGATTTTTTGGTAAAACCGTCTCTCTGAGAGACGTATCTCCCGTATTTCTTCAAGTAAGCGCTCAAAATAGTCCTCATTAAGAAAGGCACCATTTTCCATACGTTTACGATCAAGAACGTACCCACGCAAAGTATAATCCCGTAGCACTCCTGTAGCCCATTGACGAAACGCTGTTGCCCGTTTAGAATTAACCCGATACCCCACAGCAATAATTGCATCAAGATTATAGTGTTGTACTTGATATTTTTTGTTGTCGTTGGCAGTTACCGAGAATTCCTCGGCTACTGAGGATTTTTGCAGTTCTTGTTCATTAAAGATGTTTTTTAAGTGAAGGCCAATGTTATCAGAGGTTGTATCAAATAGTTGGCTCATGTTTTTTTGTGAGAGCCAAATGGTACCATTTTGTATGCGTACTTCGATGCCATCGCCGCCTGTTTGGTATGCAAACGTTAAGAACTCTGCGGTGCTATTACGTATACGAACCTTATTATTATCGTTGTCAGATGTTTTCTTACTTAACATTGCTACCGCCTAAAGTCAAACATGTTATGCTAAATAAATAGCTATCAGCACTTTATTATTTTTTGTACTAGAAGAGATTTAAAGAAAACAGCATTATAGTTATAGATGATACAGTAATCACACAAGGTAGAACTACCGTAAAACAACCACTTTATGCTGGTGAACCTTATATAACGCTAAAGGCGCACTGAATTATTTGCATACATTGCAACAGACCTACAATGTCGTGCCGTTGGTCATTATTTTTTTAGCGGCCAACTCTATATCGTCTGCTTTAATTGTTTTTCGTCCTGAATGCATTGCGTAGTCTAAGGCGTCTTTGGCAATTTTTAAACCAATTTTTTCAAGAGTCAATGCTAGTTCTTTAGTTGCAGCATCACTTACACGTTTAGCGCCTGATTTTAAACATATGCGATGCATTGCAGATATAGACACGTCGGGTTCATTCATAAATAACACCATAATAACGCTTATTTTATTTTTAAAACTGTATTTAACCTTATTACTGTGAAACTCTTTAAAATATGTGTACCTTTCCAAAATAAAAGCATAATTGAACATAAGGCGAAATGGTGTGAACAGCAAAAAGAAGAGCAATAACAAAGAAGATGTTAACAGTGATTTGTTTACGTTTGTTCGCGCCTCAGATCTACCGTTAAAAAAGAAAAAAGACCCCGTTGTCACAGACTTATCCGAAGAGCAACAAACACCAATGCCTTCGTCGTTGAGGGTTGCAAAAGCTTGTTCGCTTGTTTATTGTGAGTTTGTTTTAGCTCCCGTGTATCAAGGAGCCTCAGGTCGTACCTGTAGTTTAGACAAAAGCATCTGTCCTGAACGTCTTTATGCCGATAAAGAGTTGTTTTTAAACTGTTTTTTGCGAAAACGCGAATTTATTTATCAAAAAAAGAAAATTCGTGAGAAAAATAAAGTTTTTGAAGGCGTATAAACTGTTTTTCGGTAAAGTTTGTTACTTATTCAA
>JAITBW010000021.1 GCA_031283385.1 Nitrososphaerota archaeon | reverse complement strand
GAGTTAACTGTTGGTTTTGTTGTAGAGGTTAGCTAATTTTAGTATTGTTTCTTTGTAAACTTCTATTCCGTTTAGGTAGTCTTCTATTTTGATGTGTTCATCAAGTGTATGATCAAGATGTGAATCACCAGGACCATATGTTACAATGGGTAAATTCATAGCGTTTCCTAGTAGATTCATATCACCCGTACCTGTTTTACGCAGTAGCGTCGCAGTTTTTCCTGTAATTTTACGAACTGATAAAGAGAGCGCGTGAACAAGCGGTGAGGATTTATTTGCTTCAAAGGGCTCTACGGCGTCAAGCACTAATATGTTAATATCTACTGTCGGATTTACACTTTGATAATTACCAATTATCTTAACCATTTTATCGTAAACCTGCGCAGTTGTAAACTGTATTGGCACACGAACATCAAGATTCATTTCAGCCTCAAATGGAATAACAGAATCGCCTTGTCCTCCAACCATTTTTACAAGACATACAGTTATTGAAGTAAAAGGTGTCTCCTTTGGATCCATAGAAGGGAAAGCACATGTAGCATGAATTTTTTCCCAGAGCTCATACGCCTTCTCAAGAGCATTATCATAAAGCCATGGAGTTGAGGCATGACCAGTTTCGGTTTTTATAACTATTTTCAGCTGAATTTGCCCTTTATATCCAATAGTTATATTTTCAACACCACTTGGCTCACCAAAAATTGCATAATCTGCCTGTATACCCTCTGTAATTAAATGCCGAACACCCTTACTTGTCGCCTCTTCCTCTACAACACTTGCAATTAGAATCTTCCCTTTAAAATTAGGCTCCTTTGAAGCTGCTAAAGCCGCCATTACCATAGCGGCTAGAGGACCTTTTGCATCAACTGTGCCGCGAGCGTAAATTTTTCCTTCTTCAACACGTAACGGCACATGACCTGCAACAGTATCCATGTGACCACAGAGCAAAATAACTGGTTTACCATCACCCACAACACCTATCACGTTACCTATAGTATCTATACCAACTTCAAAACCCATGTGTTTCATTTGAGTAGCTAAAAAATTAGCTATAGGCTTCTCTTGACCACTTGGACTGTAAATACCAAGAAGGTTAGTTAAGAACCGTACTGCTTGCTCGTTCATTTTCTTCTTCCCCTAAAACTTCATCTAACACTTTAATTACTGTATCAATTTGTTCCTTACTTATAACCAATGGCGGAAGAATACGCACAACAGTTTTTCCGGCATCTATTATAAGGACACCTTTATTTTGCGCTTTCATTATTACGCCATATACGTCATATCGAAGTTCCATACCAAGCATTAAACCTAGACCACGCACTTCTTTAACAATTTTATGTTTAGAAGCAAGTTCGTTAAGTTGCGTTTTAAAGTATTTTCCATTAACAGCTGCTTTATCAGCTAAGTCTTCCTCTATTAGAACATCAAGAGCAGCACAACCTGCGGCGCATACAAGAGGACTACCGCTAAAAGTTGTCGAATGCTCACCTACTTTAAAGGCGGACATTATATCTTCACTAGCAACTGTAATACCTATAGGTAAACCACCGGCAAAGGGTTTAGCAAGACACATTATATCAGGAGTTACATCCCAATTTTGGCAACAGAAAAGTTTACCTGTACGCCCAAAACTTGTTTGCACTTCATCAAAAATTAACAATACCTTTTTCTCATCACAAATTTCTCGCACTTGCGACAAGTACTCACCGGGTGGAATACGTATGCCACCTTCGCCGCGGATGGGCTCTATTATTACTGCGGCAGTTTTATCAGTTATTGCCTCCCTGAGTTTATCAGGATTATCAGGCGCAACATGCTTAATATCAGAGACAAGGGGCATAAAGGGTTCACGATATTTTTTATCCCAAGTTAATGAAAGCGCACCCATAGTTTTACCATGATAAGCACCCATTACACCTATAATTTCCGTTTTTCCTGTTGCTTTACGAGCAAGTTTTATAGCACACTCTACAGACTCTGCACCACTATTTGACAAAAACGCCTTGTTAAGACCCTTAGGAGTTAGGCTAACTAGCTTTTGGATAAATTCAGCACGCGTATCATTATAGTAACAACTATGAAGAGTAATTAACTTTTCAACTTGCACTTTTAGGGCAGCTACAATTTTTGGATGACAATGCCCCAGAGCAGCTACACCGTAACTACTTGCACAGTCAACATATTCTTTACCATTAACATCCCATAACAGAGCACCTTTACCACGGGTAAAAACTAGTGGTTTTTTAGAGAAAACATTAGCTAAATAGAGAGATTCAGCATTCATTATTTCCTTTTCATTCATTAGTTATCACTGTACCAACTTTATGATTTAAAGCCAAAGTTATAGGCTGCTTAGCAGTTCCCAAAGTTATACAAACCTCTTTAACGCCTTGATTAAGTGCTTCAAGTCCGGCATGAACTTTTGTACTCATACCCCCTCCGATACTAGGGAGAACATCTTTAGCCTCTGAGGCAGCAATTTTTGACACACATGTACCTTTAAGAATTAAACCGTCAACATCAGTTAACAAGACCAAATTATCTGCCTTTAAAGCACCCGCAAGTATAGCAGCTGTCCTATCACCATCCACATTAAGAGGGTCATAATCTTGACTTAGAGCTATGGGAGTTATAATTGGCAAATAATTTTGTTCCAGTAACAAATGGATAAGCTCCGTGTTTACCTGAGTTATTTTACCTGTATAACCGCCATCAATTACTTTCTTACGCCCACGCTCATCAACAACTATAAGCCTTGTTTTACGCTCCGCCTTAAGAATCGCAGAGTCAAGTCCACTTAGACCAACAGCGTTAATACCCTGAGCTTGAAGAGCTAAAACAATTTGTTTATTGAGTTTACCTGCCATAACCATAGTATAGATGTCAATTGTTTCTTTATCAGTATAACGACTACGGAAACCATCGGGAGACATTATAAATTTTTGTTCTTTACCCAGTTTAGAAGCAATTTCAGTTACTTCCACGCCCCCACCGTGAACAAGAACAACCTTATGCTCTTTAACTACCTTCTTCAGATCAGCAACAAGATCACTTGATGCCCCTTCTTTGAGAATACTACCACCCATTTTAATTACTAACAACATAGCAATCACATCGGATGAAAACCAGCACTTTTAAGACCCATAGTTTCGTCTATACCCATGAGCAAGTTAAGACATTGAACACCTTGCCCTGAAGCACCCTTACACATGTTATCAATAGCAGAGAACATTAACAGGCGATTTGTATGTTCATCAATTTCAAAGCCAACATCACAAAAGTTTGTACCAACAACAACTTTTGGATCAGGCAATTGACATGGCCCTTTCTGATACTTCACCAAACGCACAAATGGCTCAGTCCCATACATACCACGAAGAGCCTTCCAGAGATCTTTACTTGTTATTTGCTGCTTAGGATAAGTGTGAATTGTTGCCAAGATACCACGCACCATGTTAACAGCGTGGGGAGTGAAACCAATTTTTACATGCTGACCACTTAGAAGTGAAAGTTCCTGCTCCACTTCAGGTATATGACGATGCATAGTAACTTGATAAGGACGCACACCACTAAAACGTTCAGGATGATGAGAAGCAGAAGTAGGCTTACTACCACCACCAGAACTACCAACTTTTAGGTCAACTATAATTTTATCAGTATCAACAAGACCCGCTTTAATAATAGGAGCTAAACCTAAGATAGCACTTGTAGCCATACAACCAGGACAGGCAACAAGACTAGCCCCTTTAATCTCCTCACGATGCAATTCAGGTAACCCATAAACAGCTTCTTTAAGCATCTCAGGATGAGCATGCTGCCAACCATAATACGCTTCATAATCAGCAGGATTTTTTAAACGAAAATCAGCACTTAAATCAATAACTTTGATACCTGTAGAAAGAAGCTCAGGAACAAGATTAACGGAGTCACCATGAGGAGTAGCTGTAAAAACTAGATCACAATTCTTCTGAAGCTCAGATATATCCTGTGGCACAAATTTAAGCTGAGTTAAACCACGAAGATTAGGATGCACATTAAATACATACTCACCTGCACTTTGACGAGAAGTAACCATAGCTATTTCTACATGCGGATGTAAAAGTAATAACCGCAAAAGTTCTCCACCAACATACCCTGTACCACCAATTATTCCTATGCGCATCATTTTTTTCGTCTCCCTAAAGATCCTATTTTAATCAATTAAACTTTGAGCAGCCTTTAAGAGCGGAACTGCCACGTTCAAACCCGTTACGAGCCGCGTATTTTCCCAGAACTCTGGACAAGAGTTCGCCTCATGAAACACAATAGCAGATTTGTTACTTTCTATATTTTCATCAATTACGCTTTTAACTTTCTGGTAAGAATCCGAGTTAGCATATGTACTAAAAGTTTGCTCTAACCTACTATTCCAAGCAGAAAAATTTGTCAAACGCGTCTCATCCGTCTTCACCTTTTGCACGGGCAAATAATCCTGCGCCGCAAGATCAAGCTGAGCCTTTAGATAAGCCTCATCTACCTGCTGCTTGTTATCAACAACATTTATCATCGCATCAAGAGCAAAAATCCAAGCATCATTACCCTTACCTAACGTGTCACCACATTTACTTGCTAAATCGAGCACACTTTGAGGTAATTTAGCTTCAAATACCAAGTTACCAAGAAAAGTATTTGTACGAAAATCTTTAAAACCTGCTCGAGCAAGCGCCGTATTATGACATACTGGTTGTTTACCTTTTTCTTTATAAACTATTATTCGCAGATCATAAAACCATTTTTTAATCAGTTCTTGCGCAACTACACCTATTGGATTTATAATATTTGGTTTTGTCTCTTTTATATTTGAGAGAAGCTCTTCACGAGTTTTTGAGAGCATAATCATTTTGCCATGAGTACCAGCATCGGCTTTAATTACTATACCATCATCAAGAGAGAGCTCTGCTTGAAATAAATCTGCAATGTCAACCTCATTGTGAATTTCATTATGATTTTTCATAAAATCAGAAGCATCACAGGGCACAAATACTGTCTTAGGAACAGGCAAACCAGCTCTCCAAAGCTGCAATAAAGTGCGCAATTTACTGTAACATGTAAACTCTACTTGACTGGTGTTTATAGTTTTCTTGTCAAGCATTTCCATAATATAAGAAGCCTGTAAACGACGGTTTTTGCTTTGCGCCCGATTAATCACAACAGCAGTTTGGTTAAAAGTTTCAAGGTAATCTTTACCTTTGGTTTTAACATTAAAACCTTCTTTTGATATCGTTAAAGCTATCTTACGAAAAGGCATGAAACTAAGATCTATACCTAACTGTTGCGCAGTTTGCTTTAAACCGGCTTCATCATTTTCTGAGCGTTCATAAAGAAGAGCTATACTCATTGCGCTATAGAATCCTTTCAAAAAGAGATATCAACATAATATAATGGAATTGTTGATTAACCGCCTATTCGCCCCAGTCTTCGCCTTCAATAGCCAATTCTTGCAGCTCTACACAGCCACCTTTGACTGCTTTCACTTCAAGCTCAAGACCACAGCCAGAGCAACTAATAATTTCGCCAATTTCAGTGTCTGATGGCACGTCTATCTCTGCGTCACAGTCGGGACAGTTAGCTTTGCAGATACTTGTTTCTTGCGGGTTTGAATTTGTTGAGTCTACCATTGTTTTATTTCACTTTTTTTATTGGAATTTCACTTTTTATTAAGGTGTGACTTTTAAACATTGTGACTTAAATGTTACATATTAACAAATAATTGTTCCAAATAGAACAAAAACACCATACCAAAAAAACTACAAAGAACAAAGCGCCTTCGGCGCAAATTAATTAGACCTTACCAACAATCATCATCACCACTATCACCACTCCAAGCCTCATAAACCAAACCACCAACCCCATCAAGCCTAGTCACACCCACAAGACCCATAGATTTACCACAGTTTGAACAACAAACAACCACACGCTTAAACGCAACAGGCACCTTCTCACGACTAAGACAAGTAAGCACTTTCTG
>JAITBW010000016.1 GCA_031283385.1 Nitrososphaerota archaeon | reverse complement strand
CCGATTTAGCGGCTCGCTCAAAGAACATGCCCCGTACTTTATCGTGATTTTCAACATTTTGCGACCTTGTGAAAATCATTACACTAACATATCTCTCTATATGTGAAGACTCTCAATATCTCATTGACAAATGGCAACCATAAACTAACACCTCTTCTTTTCTTCTTTTTTATAATCTTCTAAACCTGAACCTTTTCTATTAGTTGTGGACTATAAAAAAAATTGTTAAAGGTCTTCTTGTTCGTCTCCATAGTCTATCTCGAAAAAGAAGTCGTCTTCTGCTTCATCACTTGATAAGTAGTTATTTGTATATGTCCCATCATAATTGTAGTATGTTCCTTTACGTTGGCAGTATGTATTTCTTGGTGCTTGTTGATATTTCTTAGTTGGTGGCTTCTTGGATTTATGGAACTCTGCATATAGCACTAAGAGAATTGCTGGCAATACTACAATTAAGAATATGCCTAACCAATATAGTGTGAATGAATCCATAGCAGTTACCAAATACTGTTATGCATTTTATTACTATTATTTGTTTATTTAAAACCATGATAATGTTAAAACTTGCTTTTATTAAAATTGGACGAGAATACTGCAGCCGTTAGGCTGCAGATGAATCGTCGTTAAGTTTTTTTGTGTGTTTGTTTTTGTGTTTTTCCTAGGCGGTAGTTTGGGTCTACCGCTAGGAGGTGTCACAATATGGATTTGAAGTCGTTTAGCCATGGCTATGGCCAGTGTGCGTTCCACATTGTTCTTGTGCCCAAGTATAGGCATAGGATATTTGTGAGTCATGAGATTAAAAGTTGTTGCGAGAATGCTTTGAGAGATACTGTTTCTAAGGTTCGTTGTGAGATGTTTGCTTTGCAGGTTGGTGATGATCATGTGCATATTTTTGTTGGTTTGCATCCGAGTTGCTTTTGTTTCTAAATTGATTGGTTTGTTGAAGTGTAATTCTGCTAGAAGGCTGTTTCTAGAGGTTCCTGAACTAAAAGGTAAGCTTTGGAAAGGTCACTTATGGTCTAGAGGTAAGTTCTATCGTTCGATCGGCCAAGTTAATGGTGAAACAATCAAACACTACATCGAGCAATCTAAACACCAAAAGTTTGAGATACCGCAACCGTAAGGTTGCGGTAATTCATTTAGTCAGTAAAAATAAGTCTAAAAATGTAAAAACTGCTTCTATATGTGAGTGTTGTTTGTTGTTGTTTAGGAAGGTGTAGTGGAGGTGTTCCATAGGAATTGAAAGTATTCTCGTGCGAAGGCTACTATGCCTATGTGAGCGCTCCAAATTACAAGGGTTGGTTTGTCGTCTCCTAAAAATAACATGGCTTCTTTGCCGTCTACTATGATGCCACCACCAAACATGTGATCGCGTAGTCGTACTTCACTTGTACATGAATACTTGAATTCTCCATCTGTAGTGTTGCCTGCTATCATGAGTTGGATGTTTACGTTCTTTTTTAAACTGTTAAACCAGGGATCGGCTATGGTGATTATGGGTTTAGCAAATTTTGGGGCTGCTACTACTATTTCTTTGGTGGTCATTTTTAGCATTTCTTCGAGTTTTGTTAGAACTGCTTGTTGTCCTCGTAGAATTAGCATTTCGGGGCGTTCAACTATTTCTTTTTGTTCATAGAGTGGTTGTAGGTCTTCTGCGATTATGTTTTCCCATGTGATGTATTTGTCTTCAAGTCGTAGTTTTGTGAATCGTGTTGCTTCTAATGGTGGTACGGGATAGTATTTGGTAGGTCGGTTTTCTCCGCTTTTTATCCATCCTTTTTCTTTTAGGCTGTTGAGGGCGTCATATATTTTGCTGTATGGTACTTGGGCTTTTTCGCTTATTTCCATAGCTGTCATCTTGCCGCCCTCAAGTAGTGTAGTGTAGGTGTCTATTTCGTAGGCGTTTAAGCCCATTTCATGTAATGTAGCTCTTGTGTTTTCATTAATAGCCATGTTTTCCCCTCAATAACCATAGGAAACTTCTGGAAACATTATTATTGTAATTTTCGCTTCTTAAGTACTTTAACGAACACTTACACGTTAGAAGGCACATTTGAAATGAATAACATTAAAACTACCCGAAGCATCTGTCCAGAGTGTCTAAAGGCACTTGATGCAGTAATATATGAAGAAGATGGAAAAGTTTTCATTAAAAAGACTTGCCCAGAGCATGGGTCATTTAATGAGCTTTACTGGTCAGATTATAATCATTATATGCGCGCAGAAAAACTCCGCTTCACCGGTGAGGGTATCTCTAATCCACACACTGAAACAAAAGACGGGTGCCCTCTTGATTGTGGAATTTGTCCACAACATAAATCGCATACTGCTCTTGCAATAATAGATGTTACTAACAGGTGTAACTTAACCTGTCCTGTCTGTTTTGCTAACGCTACATCAGCAGGATACGTGTATGAGCCAACAAAAGAGCAAATTTACGGTATGCTTGAAAACCTTCGTGCAAACAAGCCCGTTCCCGCTACAGCTTTACAATTTTCAGGCGGCGAACCCACAATTCGAAAAGAACTACCAGATTTCATACGCAAAGCCAAAGAACTAGGCTTTAGCCATGTGGAAGTAAACACTAACGGTCTGCGTATCTCCCAAAGCGTGGAATATGCCAAAGAGCTAAAAGATGCCGGCGCAAGCACAATATACCTCCAATTTGACGGTTTAACCTCTGACGTTTATAAATTCATTCGAGGAATAGACCTCCTTGACATAAAAATGAAAGCCATAGAGAACCTTCGAAAAGCCGGTCTCTCTAGTGTAGTGCTCGTTGTTACATTAGTAAAAGGTGTAAACGATAACCAACTTGGCGATATTATCAATTTTGCCGCTAAAAACTTTGATGTCATACGTTGTATAAACGTTCAACCAGTAAGTCTCTGTGGGCGTCTACCACAGCAAGATCGCGAAAAAATGCGAATTACTATAACAGACTTTATGAAAAATGTTGAAGAGCAAACAAACGGCGTCATTAAAGCCTCTGATTTCTATCCCGTACCTACAGTTGCTCCAATAGCAAAAGCTGTGGGTGCATTAAAAGATAGACGATACATAGAATTCACTTCTCACCCTCACTGCGGCATGGCTACATATTTGCTGATTGAAGAGGGTAAAATAACGCCAATTACCCAATTAGCTAACGTTGACAAATTTGTTGCAACAATGACTAAAGTCTACGAGCTTGCATCAAAGGGCAGCAAGACAGAAGCTAAGCTTCGTTTAGCTGGTGCTATGCGCTATGTCAAATTTGGTTTTCTACGTAAATACGTACTTGGTGTTCTCACGAAAGGCGATTACAAAGCTCTAGGTGATCTACAACGCAAATCATTACTGCTATCATCAATGCATTTCATGGATCCATACAACTTTGACCTTGAACGTGTGGAGCAATGTCTAATTCACTACGCCGTTCCAGATGGCAGAATCATACCTTTTTGCACCATGAACTCAATTCATAGACAGGACGTAGAAAAGAAACTTGGCGTTCCAATCAAAGAATGGAAAGAACAGCATAAGGTTGAAATAACTCAGCTATTCTAAATGTGAGCAATACTTTAAATTAATTGGTGAAAAATATGGGCGCAAAAAAGAAGCTCGGTATAAAGCAGATGGAAAAGCAACAAGTCAAAACAGATGAAGACAAAGCTGCAAAAGATGCAAAAAAGAAAGAGAAAGCAGGTCCACCACGTGAAAAGAAACAGTTAGCAATTCTACCCCCTGACATTAAAGACCAAAAAATCGTCGCTGAAGTCAAAAAAATGGGTGCCTTAACACCTTATGCTATCGCTACACGATTTGGTGTACGCATTAGCGCGGCCAAAGACTTTCTAGAACAGCTTGAAGCCACTGGCCAAATTGAACTTGTTTCAGCTAGTCATAGCCTAAAAATCTACAAAGCAGCAGCTTAAAAACTGCAAAATTTTTAATACTTTACATATTTTATCCTACAAGGTCGTTGCATTACGAGTTTTCCACAAAAGCTGTATACAATCAAAGAAATACGTGAAGCCAAGGAATTAATAACTAAAGGGTATAAACACGATCTATCAATTGATGGCACAGAAGACTTTAAAAATAAAGTCAACAAGGCTTTAGAATATCTGAAAACTGCTGGATATTATGACTTTTTTAGGACATATATTAAAGAAATAACAGAGATCGACGGTATTACTCAGTTAAGAGAAACAGAAATCGCGATCTGGACAAATCAATATGCCGTAGAAAACCCTGTAGATGCAGCAAGTTTACTAGTACAGAAAGCTTATAGTGCAAAAGAGTATCTTGATGGCGAACTTTATTATGGTGGAAACGCTGAAAAACGTTCTATTGTGAAACGTACAGAATTTCTACAGGTATTAATAGAAAAAACTGTTGACAATACTGTTAAACATGAATGCCAACGTTTACTCGATTTATGGTCTGAAAGCTCTTTGAACTTTTAAAAATTATTTTTCTACATTTGAATTTTGTAGCAACTCTACTTTTATTATCATTCCACTTTTCGCAGTTTTAAACAAGTCAAGGTTTTTAGTGATTTTCCCAAGTATACTTACTGGACTATACGGTTGAGAATTGCCATAAAACACACATAATGCACTACCCATGGGCCAAAAAGCAATGGTGCCCGCCTCAACTGTTGGTTTGGCTTTTTCTTTTCCCATTTTAATGGGAATTTCAAAATAAATCTCTTCTTTATATAGAGCAATTCTACCTGAAAGTGGAAGCTTGTGAACTATCATATCAATAGTTCTCGGTGCTTTAAACCTGATAAATTCGCCTTCTGCTTCCCCTAAATTCTCTATGACAAATTTTATTTTTATACGTGAGATATCTTCTTCAGCACTCAAATTTCACACCTCAAGAGAAAATCATACAAACCTTTTATTGCGAACTAATATTGATACTCACTGTAAATATTTAACTCTTACAGTAAAAACACTTATGCCGCAAAAAATTAAATGATGAAACTGAAGTATGCGAGCATTAAAGTAATGTCAAAAGTGTTTTGCCAATATACTCAATTTGTTCGCTTGTAACATTTGGGTGAATGGGTAAGCTGAACACTTGTTTTGCAGCTTTTTCAGTCTCTGGTAACTCGCAGCTGGCGTAATTGTTACGGTAGAACTCCATGGTGTTTACTGGATTTACATAATATGCTTCAACACCGATTTCTTTTTGTTTTAATGCTTTAAGAATTATGTTGCGCTCCTCTTCTGTGCCGTCAATTAATCTTACCGTGTAAAGATACCAACTATGCTGGTTGCTTTTTGTTTCCGTGGGTAACTTGAGGCGTTTGGATTGTTGAAGTATTTTTGAGAGTTGTTGTGCGTTTTGACGACGTTTAGCAACGAACTGTGACAATTTTTCTAGCTGTACTATGCCTATAGCGGCTTCTATTTCAGGCATACGATAATTATTGCCCATAAGAACCGAGGTGTACTTTTCTTTTTCTCCATGATTTCTAATCAACTGCAGAGTCTCGCAGAGCTTGTCATCATCCGTAGTTATCACGCCCCCCTCGCCTGTAGTTATGTTTTTGCTTGCATACAAACTCCAGCATGCAACATCTGCAAAGTATCCTGCAGGCTTATCTTGATATGTAGCTCCATGTGCTTGAGCGGCATCTTCAATTAATGCTAATCCATGTTTTTCAGCAATTTCCCGAAGCGGTTTTATGTCTGCGGAGTAACCATACAGGTCAACAGGCAAAATTGCCCTAGTTTTACTAGTTACTGCCTGTTTAACAGCCTCTGGCGAAAGAGTAAATGTTTCCGGGTCAATGTCTGCAAAAACCACTTTAGCCCCCGCAAAAACAACTGCTTCAGCTGTAGCAATAAAGGTAAAACTTGGAACAATCACCTCATCACCCTGCTTTACACCAACTGCCAGAAGAGCCGCATTTAATGCTATAGTTCCATTACTAACTGCAACTGCATGTTTTACGCCTGCAAATTTGGCATAATTCTTCTCAAACTCTAACACTTTAGGACCCTTACCTAACGCGTTAGTCAATGGACCTTTACGGACAACATCTAATACTGCTTGAGCTTCTTCTTCTCCAACTTTGGGCATGTTAATAGGAATCACTTAAATCATCAAAAAAATAAAAAGACGACTAACATATTTTAGGATTTCACAGTCAACACTTTTTATTCAACACTTAGCTCTCTCCAGCGACTATAATCTACAAGAACCTGAAAACGCTGCAACTTAAATAATGCATCTAACGCGGGATCTCCTGTATCAACTTTAAGACTATTAAGCCTCTGCACCTTACCCTCCGTAGCAATAACAATAATGTTATCCAAACCAACCTGTCTTATAACTTTAGAACTAATTTGTTGATTACCCCTACCAAAAATAAAACCCTGACCACCAATTAGAGTTACAATAATCTTAGCTGACCTACCCTTTAACGCTTGAAGAATCTGCTCTTCATTAACATCCCTTCCAACTATATTTTTATCAACAAATAAATCAACACCCAAAAGCGTCTTCTTCTGATCCAACAAATCACCAATGGTACGCGTAGTAGTCCCTGGACCAATTATATACAACATTTCTGATAGCATACCCTCTATAACATAAACAGCAATAGCTGCCTGATTACGCACTTCATCCTCAGTGGTTGGACTTGATATTTTACTTACCTGAATTAAATGAGGCTCATAAGGACTTAACATGTAACCATAAAGCTCTGCTGACAAACGCCCCTCCCGAAAAGCCTGCTCATCCACATCCATAACCTCCGTCTCCCGCACAGGCAACGAGCCCCCTAAAAACTTGAAAACCACACACGCCGCAGCTTTTGGATTAATTGCAAAAACTGCACTATGCATTTTAACACCTGTGGGCACTCCCAACACTGGCATTTTAGTTCCAACAACTTTTAAAATATCCCTTGTTGTACCGTCACCGCCACAAAAAACAAGCAAATCCGCCTTCATCTCAACAATACTATGCGCTATATCTATTGTATCCTCTGAACTCGTCTGCAGCTGCCTTTTACCGACAACCCTGTAGTTAAACCCTTGATTTTTTGCAGCTGTCTCACCCATATCTCCCGCGCCTACAAGTAAACAAATACTCTGTTTAAATGGTGACAGCTCTGCAAGGAACTCTTCTGCTCTTACCGCCGCAATGGGTTTTGCGCCAAGCGAAACGGCTTTTTCAAAAATAGCTTTTCCATCTGTACCCTTTAACCCAACAGTTCCACCCATACCTGCAATTGGATTAACAATAAAACCTAAAGTCCTAACACCTGATATTTTAGTTTCAAACATAAAAATCAACTATTTAGGTGAAAAAAATAAAAAAAGTTAAAGAAAACCGGTTTATTCTTTGTTGTTAATGTATTTTTTCCGTACATCATTTAACCATGGATAAAGTTTTTGAAGTTTCATCATAGATTCATCAACTTTTTCCGTAGGGTACTCATATGGCTGTAGGTTTCCGTTAAAGTATTCTCCATAAGCTGCCATGTCAAAGAATCCGTGACCTGTTAGTATGAATAGTAATGTTTTCGGTTCATTGTTTTCTTTGCATTTGCGTGCTTCGTCAATTACTGCTTTAATTGCATGTGTTGATTCTGGGGATGGAATTATGCCTTCGCTACGGATGAAGATTTTAGCGGCGTCGAAAGCTTCAACTTGGTTAACTGCAAATGTGCTGATTTGTTTTTCTTGTGCTAATACGCTGATGGTTGGTGCTATGCCATGATAACGGAGTCCGCCTGCGTGTATTGGGGCTGGCATGAAATCGTGTCCTAATGTGTACATGGGAACAAGCGGGGTTAGTTTAGCTGTGTCTCCGTGATCATACGTGTATTCGCCTCTTGTAACTTTTGGGCAAGCAGTGGGTTCTACTGCGATAAGTTTGGTTTCTTTAGCGGCTTTCTTTGTTACCTTATCATAGTAGAATGGCCACATTAGTCCTGAGAAACTGCTGCCTCCGCCGATGCAGCCGTATATTGCGTCTGGGTAATCGTCGACTGTTTCGAGTTGTTTTTTTGCTTCTAGTCCTTCAATTGTTTGGTGTAGGCATACGTGGTTGAAGACGCTTCCTATGGTATAGTTTGCTTTTTTGCCTGTTTTACCGCTTTCTAGGGAGTCTTCTATTGCTTCGCTAATTGCTATGCCTAATGTGCCGCGGTTTTCGGGGTCTTCTTGGAGGATTTTTCTTCCTGCCGCTGTTTGTTTGCTGGGGCTTGCGTATACTTCTGCGTCGTAGGCGTTCATTAGCATTTTGCGGTATGGTTTTTGTTCGTAACTGGCTTTTACCATGTATATGGTTGCTTTTATTCCGAATATGGCGGTTGCAAATGCGAGGGCTGATCCCCATTGGCCTGCGCCGGTTTCTGTGGTTACGCGTTCTATGCCTTCTTTCATGTTGTAGTATGCCTGTGGTACGGAGCTGTTTGTTTTGTGGCTGCCTGATGGGCTTACTCCTTCGTATTTGTAGTAAATTTTTGCTGGAGTTTTTAGTGCTTTTTCTAGTCCTATTGCTCTGAAGAGTGGTGTTGGTCTCCAGATGCGGTAGATTTCGCGGACTTCTTCTGGTATTGTTATCCAGCGTTCTTGGCTTATTTCTTGGTTTATTATTTCTTTGGGAAAAATTTGTGGAACTATACCGACGCCTGGTTCTTTTGTTGTAGGGTCGATGAATGGGGGGAGGGGATGTGGAAGGTCTGGTGTTATGTTATACCATTGTTTTGGTATGTCTTCTTCTTTTAGTAGGATTTTTTGGGGTATCATCGTTTTTCTTTCCTGTTCTGGTATGTTTTATTCAAAGTTTTATTTAAACATTTCAATACATCTATGTACATAAATGTACATTGGATTGTTGGGTAACTAGAACACAATTCAACATTTTTATACTTAAACACACAAAAACATACACGAGACACAAAATGTGGAACATGATAAAAAACCACTTCACCAACTACCCTGAAAGACTAAAAGTAGCCCGCACCCTAATCGAAAACGGACTAAACACAAAAAACGGCAAAATATACCTAAACCAAATAGAAATCCCCCCCATACGAATGGCCCGCGCCGCAGCAGTCGACCGACGCACCGTAAACGAAACACTAAACGACATAAACAAAAACCAAAAACTAAAACTAATCTTCGAAGAAATCCGCTCCGCAGGCCACTCACTAAAAGAAATAGCCAGACACTTAAACCTAGGCGTAATAGAAATCACCGTAACCAACGCAAAAAACCCCGGTATCCTCTCCAACACAGCAACAATATTAAACAACGCAAACCTAAGCATTCGACAAGCAATAGTAGACGACCCCGAACTATCCCCAGAACCCAAACTTACAATAATCGTCGAACGAAAAATCCCAGGCGAACTTGTATCCGAAATCCTAAAAATCTCCGGAGTAGCAAAAATTTCAATATACTAACCCAACAAAAACATACACAAAAACCAATAAAGCTCATAATAAAAACTGAAAAACTCTTAACCCCTTTCGCCATCTACAAACTAACAAAAAGGACATTTTACTCTAGATAAAACAGTTTGGTGTTGCTAGAAAAACTTTATATTAATAAGGGGCATTTTGTTGTTGTTCGCATTAAAAGAGGTTTACTTAATTTGTCATCATTACCTACACAAGCTGGCGGCGTACCAGTCATAGTATTAAAAGAAGGCACAGATAGTTCTCGTGGAAGCGAAGCACAACGCAACAATATAACTGCAGCCAAAGTTGTTGTAGAAAGCGTAAAAAGTGCTTTTGGACCCAAAGGTATGGATAAACTACTTGTTGATAACTTTGGAGATGTAACAATTACAAGCGATGGACGTACAATTCTCGATGAGATGGACATTCAACATCCCGCAGCGAAACTGCTAGTAGAAGTTGCTAAAACACAAGATAATGAAACTGGCGATGGAACAACATCTGCCGTTATTATTACAGGCGAACTTTTAGGGCACGCACAGCAACTTCTTGACAAAAACATTCACCCAACAATTATAGTTGACGGCTATAGAAAAGCTTCTGAAAAAGCTCTCGAGACTCTTGACGAAATCGCTTTATCCTTTGACTTCTCAAAATCTCCCGCTTTTCTAAAGAAAGCAGCTGTTACTTCTCTGTCAAGCAAACTTGTATCTGACTACAAAGAATATCTTAGCGATATGATTGTTAAAGCGATACTTGAAGTTGCAGAAAAACAAAACAATGGCACTTACATAGTTGACGTAGATGATGTCAAAGTGGAAAAGAAGACAGGGGAATCACTTAGTGATACAAAACTTGTTAATGGTATAATACTTGACAAAGAAATAGTTCACTCTGGTATGTCTAAACGTGTTGAAAACGCAAAAATCGCTCTTATCGATACCTCTCTAGAAAATGACAAACCCGAGATAGATTCAAAAATTAACATAGAAGACCCAAATCAACTTTCTGCTTTCCTCAAACAAGAAGAAGACATGCTTCGCGATATGGTTGAAAAAATCTCTACTACAGGCGCAAATGTTGTTATTTGCCAAAAAGGCATAGACGGTATGGTACAACATTTCCTCGCCAAGAAAAACATCGTTGCCATTAGACGTGCAAAAAAATCTGACATGGAAAAACTTTCTCGCGCTATAGGCGGAAAAATAATTTCTAACCTTAATGACCTTTCTTCTAAAGATTTAGGCTGCGCTGCATTAGTTGAAGAACGCAGAATCGGCGATGATAAAATGACCTTCATAGAAGGCTGTAAAAATCCTAAAGCCGTCACAATTCTTATTCGTGGTGGAACTGAACGTTTGAATAATGAAACAGAACGCTCAATTCACGATGCCCTCTGTGTTGTACGGGATCTAGTTCAAGATCCTAAACTTGTTGCTGGTGGAAGCGCATCTGAGATGGAAATCGCCAGTCGACTTAAAAAATACGCCCAAACAATACACGGCAGAGAGCAACTTGCTATAATAGCATTTGCAGAAGCCTTAGAGACTGTTGCTATAACATTATCTGAAAATGCAGGCTTAGATGCAATTGATATATTAGCTGAATTGCGATCTAGACATGAAAAAAGTGAAATCTGGGCAGGCATAGAAGTTAACAGTGGTAAAATCCAAGATATGGCTAAAATGGATGTCTATGAACCAGTGACAGTAAAACGCCAAATTATCAAATCAGCATATGAGGCTGCTTCTTTGATACTAAAAATTGATAATGTTATTGCCTCAGATAAAAATAAAATGCCCCCCGCACCACCTAACGGCATGCCTGGTGGTATGGGTGGTGGGTATCCTGATATTGGAGAGTATTAAAATGACTAGCAAAAAAATAACTGTAGGACCGCCAAAAGTAACTCGTTTTGAAAAAGCTAGAATTGTTGGTGCAAGAGCTTTACAAATTAGCATGGGCGCACCAATTCTTGTTGATGCTGACGAGGCAGTTTCTAACCCCATAGATATTGCATTAAAAGAAATGGATATAGCCATATTACCTATAACAATCCGACGCACATTACCCGACGGCGCCTTCCAAGACATACCCCTTAAATGGCTACTATAAATTTCAACCAATTTTTTTATTTTTTCTTTCTATATCAAATAATTGAAGAACAATTTTGTCAATTAAGTCTCAATTAATAACACGCTTACGCCTGCATTTAGTAGCTTTCTTTTTACTAGTTCTCACAATTGCTATTTTGTATAACTCTTCCGCTACCCGGTTTGGCGATGATTTCTCCTTCATCCATTATTAAGACGCCGTTTACAAAAGTTTTAACGGGCTTACCAATTACTTCCCATTTATTATAGAGCGAAAATTTGGCTTTAGATTTGAATTTTGATGCGTCGATTATCCAGTTTTGTTTATAGTCTATTATTGTTAAATCTGCATCTTTTCCATTTTCAAGTGTACCTTTATTTGTTAAACCGTAAATTTCTGCGGGTTTTTCCACAAATACCTCAACAAGCCGCTGAAGAGTTAACATTTTTTTCTTTACTAATGTTAGCATTAACGGTAATGTAGTTTCCAGTCCAGGCGTACCAACTTTAACATCCCAAACATTACCTACAGTTTTCTCCTCAAATGTATGCGGCGCATGATCTGAGCCAATTGTATCAATATCCCCCTGAATTACGCCTTTTAACAATGCCTCCCTATGCACGCTATCTCGTAATGGCGGCGCCATAATAGCTATCATACCCAAACGTGCCGTATCTGCAGATGTTAACAATAAATGATTAGGCGTAACTTCACAGGTAACCTTTTTACCCGCTTTCTTTGCCTCTCTAATTATCTCTAAACCTTGCTTACTAGTAATATGACAAAAATGTAAACACACATTTGTATCTTCACTAATTCTAAGAACTCTCTCAATAGCTTGCACCTCTGCCTGCTCTGTATGCGCTAGAAGAAAATCTTTAACACCATTACACTTGGCTTTTTTAAAATGTTGCTCACTACATGAAACTTGACCTCTATCTTCCGCATGAACAGCAACAACCGCACCAGTTTCTCCAACAGCTCTAAAACCCGCCTTCAAAGCTTGATCATCATCAATATTTAAACCGCCAATTTGATTACCCATAAACAATTTAAATCCAATTGCTCCTCCACATCTAAGTCTTGATAACTCCATTAAATTCTCAGGAAACTCTGAGTAAACACCTACATTTACAAGCACCCGTTTTTTTGCTACTTCAAAACGATTTTTTAACGCCTCAACACTATTAGTTACAGGTTGATTATTTGGCATATCTAACACTGTAGTAAAACCCCCTACAGCCGCTGCTGATGTGCCTGATATGAAATCTTCTTTGTATGCTTTCCCCTCATCTCTAAGGTGCACATGTTCATCTATTAAGCCTGGTAGAACTAGCATACTGTGCAGGTCAATTTTTTGGTCAGCACTGGGCATTTGTGGTTGTTTACCAATTTTGGCGTATTTGCCTTCTTCAACAGCTATACTGCATTCAAAAATTTCGCCTTTTATGTAAACTTTAGCGTTATTTAAGACTAAGTCAGCAATCAAGGAGCCACACAACGTAGTATTGTGTAGGGGGATAAATAAATAAGGATTTAGTGCCTTGATTTGGAAAATTGTTATTTTTCTGTCTCAAGTTCTATGCGGCATTCATCACATACGTTTTGACCGTTGTATTCTTTGAGGTTTTCTGAATAGGCTTCACATTGATCACAATAACCTGACTGTGGGGTCTCTTCAAATTCTCTTGTAATGTTTGCCTCTTCTATGCGTGTACGTTCCTGTATTATTTCAATAAGTTCTGGCATAACACCTAGTACGTCTTTATCTGAAACTATGCCGATCATGTTGCCCTTATATACGACACCTAAGCGTCTTATGTTTGAACGGCTCATTTTTCTTGCGACATCACTTATTGTGGTATCAGGTTCAATAGTTATAAGTGGAGAAGTCATGATTTCTTTTGCTTTAATTTGGTCTGGCTTGTTATTTTTTGCAATAACTCTATCTACAAGGTCGCGTTCAGTAATGATCCCTATAGGTTTTTTTTCTTTATTAGTGATAATTACTGCTCCTAAATTTTCTTCACTCATTGTAACAGCAATGTTGTTTGTTGTTTCTGTCTCATCAGCAGTTATTACGGGACTACTCATTATGTCTTTGACTACCATTTTCGCTCTTAAACCAAATTCTGACATTGTGCATCTCACTCTAACTGAAGTTACTTATTTTATATGTTCAAAATAAGACTGTGTAATTTAAGAGTTACCTTACGTATTTTTATCTAAAGTATACCAGTGTTCTGCAAGTTTATATTCGACTCTCATTTTAGTAAACATTTGAAGTTGTCTTTGATGTTACAAACAAACCGTGAAAAACTTGTCAAAATCTCCGTTATGGGCGAAGTATCAAGTCCCACATTAAAAAGCGTTTACAACATTTCCGCCACAGGAACCCCTTGCATATTACCTGGCGTAGGTGGGATAACATATAATCTCCGCGTTGGCGATTTAGCCTGCGACTGGGCAGCTGATCATGTAGAGCCCTGTGTTAGTACAACTAACAAGGAAAATGATGTCCGTTCGGGTAATGCAGCAAATACCGCATATAATATTCTCTCATGTATTGGGAATCAGGCTGTTATTGTCAGTGGAGATGCTAAAGGTGCAACAGGTACAGTAACAGGAAAACATGGTGGTATAGAGCATGTGTTAATTGATTTTAAACCTGAAACTGTGGATAAACTTTTGATTGGTGATCGTATACAAATAAAGGCGTATGGTACAGGTTTAAGACTGCTTGATTTTGTTGACATAAAATTATCAAACATGGATCCATGTCTGCTTGATGCAATAAACCCGCAGGTTAATGGTGAAAAACTTGAAGTTCCTGTTACACATATCATACCCGCTAGCATAATGGGTTCTGGTTTGGGTTCTAATCAGGTTAATAGTGGTGATTATGATATACAGTTATTTGATGACTCTGTAGTTCAACAATTTGGTCTTGACGATTTGCGACTTGGTGATATTGTTGCTATAATAGATGCAGATCACTCATTTGGTCGGATATATCGGAGGGGTGCAGTTTCTGTTGGTGTGATAGTTCACACTAACTGTGTAACTGCTGGGCATGGTCCGGGTGTAACATCTTTGATGACTTCTGCAAACGGCAGAATTATTCCCGTGATAAATAAGAAAGCAAACCTTGCTTCTTTGTTAAAATTACGGGCAGATATATAAGACAGTTAACTTAATATTGAAATAAAAAGCAGAGGTTAAAAATATGCCAGTTAAACGAAAAAGTCGAGGAAGAGCAAAAGGAAGTAAAGGAAGTAACAATCTTGTTCAATGCGCACACTGTGGTGCAATGGTGCCGCGTGACAAAGCAAAACGTTCAACACGCAGGGTATCTTTTGTTGAACCACAATTAGCAAAAGAACTTCGACAAAAAGGCACATTCTTAGCCTCATGGGTTGACACTAAATATTACTGTATCTCTTGTGCAGTACACCGAGGCATTGTCAAAGTACGCGCCGAAAGTGAACGTCACTCAAAAGGCTACAGAAGACGATAATCTCCTAAATTTTAATACTTATTTTTTATTTTTTCAAAACTTTAAACACATGGTACACTCTTTGTATCGCAGTTACATTCGTGAACACCGCTAAAACTATCATGCCAATGTTTAACGCTGGTAAATAAAATATTGCTATGACAGTGAAAACGCCTAGAATTAGCATTCGTTCTGCGCGTTCAGCAAATCCCACTGACTCCATTTTCACTCCAATTCCCTCTGCTCGTGCGCGTGTATAGCTTACAAGTACTGAACCTGATAATGCTGCAAGGCCCCAAATTGGTTCACATAAACCTCCAATGATTATTCCTGCATAAATTGCTACATCCGCATACCTGTCAAGTACAGAATCAAAAAATGCGCCAAAAGCAGAAGCTTGATTAAATGTTCGAGCCACTATGCCATCCATTACATCACAAAAACCCGATGCTAACATAAACAACACTGCAAAAAATAGAAGCAGAGTCAGCTGTACTGGTGCTATAGTATATGCAACGGCGGAAGCTAAAGACAGAATAAAGCCGACAATGCTAATTTTGTTTGGTGTGAAACCTAACTTTTGTGCAATAACGGCTTCAGCACCTAACATTTCTTGTACTCTTTTTTTAAGTTTAGTTAGCAAACTTGTATCCTTCGTATTTGATTTCTGTCTATTGCCAATTACTGATTAACTAGACCTGTTCGGTAATTAAGTGTTGTGTAGTTCATAGTTGTAGATGCCGCAGATGAGTGCTGTTCTTAGATCGTGTCGTTTGCGTCTGTTACGATATCTATTTGACAAAATTTTAAACACTTTCAACTTTGCAGTAATATTCTCAACAAATATCCGCTCCTTAGAAACACGTTTGTTCTAGTTAACGAATTTATATAATTGGAGCTGCCTTTCTTCTGAAGGGCAGCGACCGTCAAAATTGCCATAAAAAACATTATGCTGCTTACACAGAATTGGGAGCAGTTTAAAGTGTTG
>JAITBW010000173.1 GCA_031283385.1 Nitrososphaerota archaeon | reverse complement strand
CCCGCTCGAGGCTTCAACATTCAGGTGGAAGCAAAATCTTTTCTCCTGTTCGGGCTTTTAAATTCCCAAAACATAAAAGAGTATGACAACCATGAATAATCAATCTATCCATGACTACGAGCAAAGGCTTCTACGAGCCCAACGTAGCATCAAGCTTTTACGCAACGGAGAAATAACCCTGCAATTCTTAGACCACCTAAATGACTTGGGTCTTTCGGTGGGTCGGGTGGCAAAATATGCCGCACACCTACCTGTGTTGCTTCGTGTTATCGATGTTGATTTGCAAACGATAACTAAAGCAGATGTTGAACGAGTGGTTATAGACATAGACAACAAACAGCATAGATCTTGCACTAAACGTGACAAAAAACTTGTCCTGCGCAAACTGATACAATACGCCAAAACGGGTAACTGCGTCAAAGACACACCCATGCCATCTGAGGTAAGCTGGATCAAATTGGTAGTAAACGAAAAAGATGCCCAACTAACCCCTGAAAAACTGCTCACGCAAGAAGAAATCGTTGCTATCCTCCAAGCAACAATCAATAAACGTGACCGAGCCATGCTTTACGTTCTCTTTGAAGCCGCTCTACGACCAAGTGAACTCTTAACAATGTCTATTGGTAGTGTAGAGTTCAAAGAGGATTGCTGCCTTATTACAGTTAATGGAAGAGCAGGTTTCAAACGTGTACCCCTTGTTGTATCCAACAAACCACTTTTAGAATGGATACAAGAACACCCAAACAAAGACCGCCCCGAGACACCATTATGGTGCTCTCTAACCAATAATCGGGTAGGAGAGCAAATAAGTTATAGACACTTTCGCTTAATGATTAAACGGTTGGCGCAAAGTGCAGGGGTAAACAAAGACATTTGCCCCTCCATCTGTCGTCATACCTCACTTTTGGCTATGGCTAAAGTGTTCACCAAATGCCAATTAAATCAATTCACTGGAACCTGCCGTAGCAAAATGACACAACACTATGTACGCTCTTCTGCAGAAGATCTAGAGGCGGCTATACTAGAATTACATGGAATAAAACCGGCCACAACAAAAGATGTTGGTATAGTAAAGCTGGTTGAATGTCCAAGGTGTAGTAGTAAGAATCCTTTTGGCAACATACGATGTACCACCTGTGGACTGATAATAGATAAAGAGACAGGCGTTAAAATTTGAGGAAACACAAAAACAACAAGAAATGGATCTGCAAGAGCAAAAACATAAAACTACAAAAGAGCCTTGAGGAACTTATAATGTTCTCGGCTCTTTTTGTAGTCTCCCCTTCTTCTCTGGGTAAAAGCCAAGTTGTTCTTTAGTGAATGTTATTTCTTTATTTTTCTGAAAATTGTTAAGAACAAGATTAACGTTTTATGAAAAAAGTTGTTTAAACAGCAGTTGCTATTGATATGTATCAACTGTAGTAGTTAAAATTGAACATGGAGAAAATAACCACCGTTTATTATTTATGGGGTTGAGACAGTTGATGAGTATATTAAGTGGAACTATTCAAGGTAAAGTAATTCCGCGTAACTTTGGGAACATTAAGCATTTGACCGGTTCAAGACTGAAGGATTCTGGTGATTCTTTGATGGAGGCGTCTTTTCAGCCGTTTTTCACTGAAAAGTTACAATTTTCTAAGCGCGATAGGCTTTATGTTACTGAAAAGGTGGATGGTGCAAATGTGGGTGTGTATAAGTTGGGCGGTGTTTTGTATCCGGTTATGCGTAAGGGTTATGATGTGCGTATGTCTGAGTGGGTGTTTTTGCGGCGGTTTGCAGATTTTGTAGCGGATAATATTGCTCGTTTTAATGCACTGCTTTTGGATGGGGAGCGGGTTTGTGGGGAGTGGATGATTAAGACGCACTCGCTTTTTTACAAGTTGCCGCATGAGCCGTTTGTGGTGTTTGATATTATCAGGGGTGTGGATAGGCCTGTTAGGTTGGAGTTTGCTGAGATTATGGCGCGTTGTAAATTTCATGGTTTTACTCATTCTGGTTTAGTTTGGGAGGGTGGTGCTGTTTCTGTTGTGGAGGTGCTTGGGTTGTTGGGTGGCGGTTTTCATGGTTGCCAAACTGCGCCGGAGGGTGTTGTGTATCGGTATGAGCGAGATGGTGCCTTTTTGATGTCGGCAAAGTTTGTGTCTAATTTGAGTGTTGGCGGCGATTACATGAATGTAGCGGATGCTTACAATGAGTGGACACAATGGCACTAACTACAGTTATCGCTTCACAATCTAACACTTCTTTTTTTGATGCTATGCTTTTTTTACAATCCATTTGCCTTTCTTTTTTGACCCATCTCGTATAATAACGCCTTTACCTTTTAGAGCTCTTAAATTGTTTTCAATAATATAATCAGTAACACCTATTTTTTCAGCAAGTTGCCTAGTTGTTATTGCAGAATTTTCCTTAATCAAAAGAACAATACGTTTTTGTTTATCAGTTATTTCCACGTAATCATCTTGGCTTGTTACAGCATTTATTCCGTTATTTATTCCGTTATTTATTCCGTTATTTTCTCTGAGAATAGTTTTGGCATAACTTTTTGTACAATTAAATACCACTTCAAAAAAACAACCCACCTTATTAAAAACGGGGTCAGACGTACCATATTTTAGACATTCATCTTTTATTTTCTGTATACCCCGACCCCAAGTTTCAATTTGCCCACTACGATGAAAAACCTCAGCAATATTTGGATTATGCCTATACGACTTAGTAGAGTTTAGTAGATCATCAAAACTAATATCTTCAGGTATTTTAGCCATCATATTTGTAATAATTATTTTAGTTTCATAAACTCTAATTCGTATAGGATTAAAATATGAATAATCATTATGCACAACCGCGTTTAAAACTGCTTCCCGCATAGCTTCGCGTGGAACAAGATAATCCTCAACTCGATAAATTCCCTCGTAGCGAATCCATCCCTTAAGATATTTTGTGTAAAGTAAATCAAGAGTGCTATCCACCACCTCAATAAGAGAACCCTCAACTATGTTCTGATAACGTATTTCTACATTATCATCCTCAAAGAAACCAATCATAACATGCGCGCCAGTTATCCACCGTTCAGGAGTTGAACCAAAACACATAACTGCTGCACGTTTCAAAAACCCATCCGCTGTTAATTTGAGTTTTTCAAGTAAAACCTCAACAGAAACCGTGACATCTTCTTTTTTTAGGCGTCCACTTTGTACTGCTTTTTCACGGAAAAGTTCAAGCGCGTTTGGTGATAAATCGTTAACAGACGCGTTAGGAACTGTTATTTCGTCCCAAGTTTTACCTATTGAGCGAAGTAAAACTTCTGATAGGGCTTGTCCAGTTAATTCAAGTGTGTTTGAACCACTACGTACATAGTATGTGCCTTTATATCCGATAAGAGCGGGGTATTTTGCAACGGTTATAGAAATATACTGTTTGTCATTTTCGTTTTTAAGTTCAACATCAGCGTGTATGCCTAAAATATTTTTAATTTTAGTGGGGAGTTCATGCATTAATTCTTTAATATTAGAAAGGCCAGTCACCTCGCCTTTATCGTTTTTACCAATTTCAAGCATACCCCCGCCCGAAGTATTGGCAAAAGCACAAATATGTTTTAAATAATCATCATCCCATATTTGTTTGAATTCAAGGTGACTGTGTTCCACAAAGATCACTATTTTATTTATATTGCTGTACTGTTTCTTATAGTTTAGTGATGGTCTTTTGTGTTTTTCCTACAACTAATTGAAACGCTTTACATTTTTAGTATTTCTAAAATAGAAAAAATGTAAGAGAAAAACACGTGTATACTTAAATTGTTCTATATCTTTGGTATTTGTATGTCTGATGTTTTAAAATTGGAGCAGTTTAGAAACGCTTGGACCGAGGTTATTAACAAGTTAGACTCTTGTTCCTTTAATGAAACTGATTGCAATCTTGTTCGTTGGTACTTCAAAGATGCAGCAAGTGATTTACTTATGAATGGCAGACCGTCAGAGGTAGGGGAAAAGAATCAGGTGATTAAACCTTTGGAGGTTCAACTTATCATTGCATTAGCAAAAGCAGAGTCTAATTTTAAGTCAAAAAAGTTTGATAGAGATATAGCTGTTTGTAATGTTGTTGAAGAGCTTTTAAAATGTATTCCTAAATTTGATTTTAGATAGGGGGATAAGCTTGTTCTAAAAAATGAAGTGTTACCGAAAAACTGGGAAAAAGAAAAGGGAGGTTGTGTTGGCGATATCTCCATGTGTGTTTGGGTTCAAATCCCAGCGGCC
>JAITBW010000162.1 GCA_031283385.1 Nitrososphaerota archaeon | reverse complement strand
CCGGTGCTTATAATATCATCAAAAATTATGACCGTTTTACCTTCCACATTTAATCCTTCACCCGACTGCACAGTCTGACCCGTATAACGATCCCTAACTTTACTCAAATACCCAACATCTCCACCTAAAATCTGCTGCGCCTCCTTAGCAATATACATAGCACCCTTATCCGGAGCAAGCGCATAAGCACCACTAAACCCTTTAGACACAAAATAATCTGCCAAAAGAGAAACAGCACTAACACTACGCACAGAAAAAGAAAACTTTGACAACACATGCTCAGAGTGAATATTAACAGTTAACAACTCATCCACACCAACAGCACCTAACATGTTAACAACAGTCTCAACACTTATCCCCTCACCAGACAAAAACATCTTATCCTGACGACTATACGCAAAATACGGCACCACAGCCATAACCCTACAAGCCCCAGCACGCTTAGCAGCATCAACCATAAAAGCTAACTGAAAAAGCTTACCATCCTGCATAGGCGGACAAGTCGTTTGAACTACAACAACATCCTCACCACAAACATCCCCCTCTAACCTAACATACGACTCACCATCCGGAAAAACCCTCAACACCACTGAAACACTCTGACAACCAACACCCTCTGCAACCCTATCAGCAAGCTCCCTCGAAGCCGGACCAGATATAACCTTCATAACACATACTTCCTCCACACCCTAAAAAATACAACTTAGCTTTAAGGCTTATCTTACAAAACATCACTACTGCTGCAAACAACAAACAATACACTAGCAACACACACCAACTAACCTATAAAAAACCACAACAAAAACATAAAACAACCAGAGCAACACATGCTTTCACTTTAACTCCACCCTCCACTAACCTAAATGACCATTATACATTTATCTTAAAATAACCCTAACAATACAACAAATACAAAGTGAGAAATTAATGCCAACAGACACAGATGAACAACAAGAAACAGAAACAACAACTAGTACCACAGAAAAATACGACTTCATAGAAGACCTGCCTGGAGTAGGACCAGCAACAGCCCAAAAACTACGAGACCTCGGATACCACACGGTCGAATCACTCGCGATGGCAACAATACGCGAACTCGAACCCGTAGGTGTAAGCGAAAAAAAAGCGTTCCAAGTAATACAAGCCGCAAGATCATCAGTCGGAGTATCCTTCATACGAGCTGACCAACTATTAAAACAGCGACAAAATGTTGCTCGATTAACCACAGGAAGCAAAGCTCTTGACAAAATACTTGACGGAGGCTTAGAAACACAAACAATAACAGAATTCTACGGCGAATACGGATGTGGAAAAAGCCAAGTATGCCACCAGTTATGTGTAAATGTACAGTTACCCGTAGAAAAAGGTGGACTAAACGGCGGCGTATTATATATCGATACAGAAAACACTTTCAGACTTGAACGTATCGTTCAAATGGCTACACATCTTGGTCTTAACCCTGAAGAAGTTGTAAAAAACATAATTTATGCTGAAGCATATACTTCTGATCATCAAATGTTTCTGCTAGAAAATGCTGATGAAATTATTAAAGCAAACAATATTAAATTAATAATTATTGACTCGTTAACGGCACATTTCCGCAGTGAATATATAGGTCGAGAAATGCTTGCCAGTCGCCAACAAAGACTAAATAAGCACATGCATAAACTCACCGCTTTATCTCGCGCATTTAATGCTGTAGCAGTTGTAACAAACCAAGTTATGGCAAAACCAGACCAGTTCTTTGGTGATGCTATTCATCCCATTGGAGGTAACATTGTTGGCCACACCAGTCAAACTCGTATATATCTACGACGCGCTTCTCATGGTCCAATACGCATTGCACGACTTGTTTCTAGTCCTTATTTGCCTGACGGAGAGGAAATACTTAAAGTCACCGAAAACGGTATAGAGGATGTCTCTGAAGAAGAGAAAGCAACTAAATCTCGTGGTCGCTAAATATGCCTATACCTCAAGCACTAGTAACACGCTATTTCCAACTAATTGTTAATAGACAGTATGCTGAAGCTGAACGTGAACTAGAAAGAGTAAAACAGAAACTGCAGAAAACTGAATGGAACAGAGGTTACTTCCGTGCTTTATACGGAATGTATCTCTCAAGAAAAAATGCTAACGATAACTATGCGTTCTTTTCAAAATTAGACTTAAGTGATAAAGTATCCCTTCATGCATACCGACGGGAATTTTTGGACAATATGCGCAGTGGTCTTCATGGTGACTTTGACCGTGGCTACTTTTCTGCATGGGGTGATTGTATGCGAATTTTAACCCGTATGGATATTCCAGCTCCCTCAAGTGCGTCTAGTTCAAAAACTGACGTTAAAACTGATGGTGAAAATGCTGCTGGTGAAGAAACAGTTGAAACGGTTCGTAGTGATAAAAGTCAAGTAACTATAGCGAACTTTTTTAATGGTGATAAAAAAATTTCTGCTAAAACAAAAGAACCAGCAGGTTCTTCTGAAGCTTCAGTTAACGCTAAAGATACACCTAAAAAAGAGTAAATACTTATTTTTTTTATTAAATCGTTTTTTTATTTAAAAAAATTGTGTTATGTTTATGGGATAAATATTACATCTGCAATTTCTGTAACTGGTGGTGGTGTTTCTGGTATTGTGTGTGTAGCTGCGAGGATTATTGTGTAGAATAGTATGTAGAATGTTACCCATGCGAGGAAGTATATGCCTATTCCTGTCATTGTTATTTTTGATGGTGTCTCCACTTTGTTTTGGAATTTTGCTTTTAGTATACGGAAGGATAGTAAGTAAATTAGAAGGGTAAGTGTGATTGAGTAAAGTATAGTGGATGTTCCGTCTAGTCCTATTGTGGTCTCTAGAATTTTTGATACAGCTGCACATGTTACTCCAGCAGTAACTCCTAATGCTAACCTTAGACAGTAAATTGTTTTTATAGGGTTCATTTTCTTTTCCTCTTTTGTATGAGTAGCCTTTATCATTATAAAATGTGCCTCTATAAATGATTTCTCTTTAAGAAAGCAGTTTTGTTGCTTTTCACCTTATTTTCATTTAAATGTGGCTAAGCTTTATTTTAAAGCTGTACTTGATATGTTTAAGAGAAATGGTGATTTGTTTGCCTAAAAACGAGTTTACAAGTTTCGATGTTGCTGCCGCTGTAAGAGAGTTAAAAGAGTTAGTTATTGGTTCGCGGGTAAATAATATTCACCAGTTTGATCAAAAAACTTTGGTATTTAAACTGCATAAAACCAACATGCCAGCGTCTCGTTTAGTAGTTGAAGCCGGAAGAAGAATTCACTCCACCGTTTATGCTGAGGAGAGTCCTGCTGAACCTCCAGCGTTTTGTATGACGATGCGACATTATTTAAGAGATTCCTGGTTTGATAGTATTGAGCAATACGAGTTTGAACGAATTGTAGTTTTAGGTTTTAGAACAAAAACTGGCTTGCTACGCCTAGTAGTGGAACTATTTGGTGACGGCAACTTTATCCTAGTTAACCCTGAGGGTGTAATTATTCAAGCACTTTTTTTCAAAAAAATGCGTGACCGCAACATTTTGCGCGGCGAAAAATTCTTGTTTCCACCGCCAACTGGTAAAAACCCAATGAAATTAACTCAGTCGGATTTGCAAGCTGCATTTGAAGCCTCAGGGGATGTTGAGGTTGTTCGTGTCCTTGCCCGTTCTGGTGGTCTTGGTGGAACGTATGCTGAAGAGGTTTTACTTCAAGCGGGTATAGAGAAAACTGTGCTTTGTAAAAATTTAACTCTTGAACATATTGTCGCCATGTTTACTGTATTGCAGGTGCTATTGTCTTGTTTGTCTGAGGGCAAATTTGATTCTTGTATTATTGTTGATGATGCTACTGAGACCTATTTAGACGTGGTTCCTCTGCGTTTGCGACGTTATGAAGGGTACACGTTTAAGGGTTTTCAGACGTTTAGTGAGGCTATTGACGAGTTTTTTTTAAAAGTTCGAACTGCTGAAAAGGCGTTGGTAAGTGTTGAAGTTGATAAACTTCAAAGTGAGCAGAAGCGTCTTAAGCGTATGATTGCTGATCAGGAGAAAGCTCTTGCAGAGGAAGATGCAAAGTCTGAGCGAGATAAGCTAGTTGGTAATACTATTTATGCTCATTTTAACATGTTTGAAGACTTTTTAAACAAGCTTGTTGTTGCAAATCAGCGTAGAGTTGAGTGGCGTGATGTTTTTGCGCAGACTTTAGCGGATAAAGAAGCCGGTAAAGTACCTGAAGTGTACATTGAGGGTATTGACGCTAAAAATTTGGTTGTTAATTTTTTTGTTGATGATTTGCATTTTGGTCTGAATTTGCGTTTGTCAATTTTTGATAATGCTAACGAGTTTTATGAACGTGGTAAACGAGCTAAGCAAAAATCTGCAGGCACCATTATAGCCCTTGAGGAGTCTAAGCGTAAACTTGTAAAAATTGAGCGAGAATTAGCAGAGGCTGAGCATATACGCAGTCTTAAACCAGCAGAAATGATTGAAGCCCTTGCGAAACGTAAAGTTGAAGCTAAAGAGTGGTATGAAAAATTCCGCTATTTTACCACGTCTGAGGGATTTTTAGTAGTTGCCGGCAAAGATGTTGTGACAAATGATATTTTAATTAAAAAATATACCCTTCAAGAGGACATAGTATTTCATGCAGAAATTACCGGCTCACCCTTTGTTGTAATTAAAGCTGAAGGCAAAACAATTACTGAAAAAGCCTTAAAGGAAGCAGGTGAGTATGCTGCGGCGTTTTGTCGTGCTTGGCGCGAAAATGTCGGATCCGTAGATGTTTATTGGGTAAAAGTTGATCAACTAAGCACCAGCGGACCTTCAGGCGAGTCTATTCCTCACGGCTCATTTTTTGTTGTTGGAAAACGCAACTGGCTACGCAACACTCCCCTTAAAACAGCTATCGGCGTAATAGCAAACGAGGAAACAGCCTACTTCATAGGAGGCTCTATAGATACTGTACGCGCGAAAGCTAAATCCTACGTTGTAATTGTCCCAGGAGACTACCAAGGCAAAGACCTACTAAAAATGGTACTAAAAACCCTTATGCTAAAACTCTCAAAAGAAGACAAAGAAAAACTTGGAAAAACCTCAATCGAACAAATACGCGAATTCATACCCTACACTAAAGGCACAATAAACCAAAAACTACAGTAATCATAACGTAATTAATCAGAGAGTGTTCACGTTTAGGGAGACGACAGGATTTTTTCATGTTTTTTACCGATTTAGCGGCTCGCTCAAAGAACATGCCCCGTACTTTATCGTGATTTTCAACATTTTGCGACCTT
>JAITBW010000154.1 GCA_031283385.1 Nitrososphaerota archaeon | reverse complement strand
TCCTCATCCAAAAAAACAAGAACACTTTGAGCTAAAGCAAAATCTAAAATACCCCTTAACTCTTGAGCTGAAACCAATAGGCTAGTAGGATTATTTGGGTTACAAATAAATGCCATTTTTGCTCCCACCATGGCATTTGTAAAAGCGTTAACATCAAGCCTCTGCTCACCGTCAAGTTTAACAAAACGGATATCTGCCCCAGTTTTACGCACTGCCCCCTCATACTCACCAAAAGTTGGCGCAGCCATAACTACTATATCCTCCTCAGATAGAAAACACTCCGCAAAAAGATACATAAGCTCCGTTGAACCATTACCAACAATAATATTATCAATTGCTACTTTGTAATGCTCTGCAATAACCCCGCGCAGTTCTGTAGATGTTGAGTCAGGGTAAGCGGCAACTTGACTAAAAGCCGCCTCCACAGCAGCTAACGCTTTCTTAGAAGTACCTAAAGGATTAACGCTGGAACTAAAATCTAAAATATCCTCACGCCTAACACCACTCTTAACAGCCGCCTCTAGGACTTCTCCACCGTGAACACACGGCTTAAGATTCTTAATGTTCTCTTTAACTAAACTTGAAATCGACTTCATGTTACCAACCCGCTTTTATGTTCTACCCATATAATTTAACATCATAGGCATTATGTCTTTACCGCTGATATGGCTCAATCCACCCTTATAGGCTGAACGCTCACTATAAACAGTAACATTATCCGAAATAACATTAGCCCCCGCAAAACAAACAGGCACAGCATCACACAAATGCCGCATAGTCATGCAAGAAGTAGCATGATCAGGCATTAAGGCAATAACAGTATCTGATAAATCTACACTGCTAAGAATTCTATCCACTAACATGTCAATTTTTTTAATAACCGCGATTTTACCCTCAACATCACCGTCATGACTAGCCTCATCAGCAGCTTCAATATGAACATACACAAAATCCTTACCCTCCCTAAACGCAGCAAGCACCGCATCCGCCTTCGCAAGAGTATCCGTATCACGCTCACCCGTAGCCCCCAAAACATCTGGAACATCCATACCACTTAATCTGCCTATACCCTTAATCAAACTCACCGCGGCAACACAAGACGCCCTCAAACTATACTTACCCTGAAAAGACGACACGTCAGGCTTCACACCCCCACTCCACGGCAACACCGCATTCGCAGGTCTCCTATTAACAACTTTACGCTCAACATTAACAGGATGAACATCTAACACCTGATTAGACAACTGCACAAACTCATTAAGAACACCCGCAGTACGCCTCGCCTCAAAAGAACCATCCAACGGCAAAATCGACACAACAGAATCCCCAACATTAGGCAAAGCCCTATACACTTTGGAAGAAAGACCATCACCACGCAAAACCAACGCAGCCTTAAAACCTAACGTCTGCTTAAAATATAATTCAACATCTGAATTATCTTTAAGCTCAATCTGCTCTACAACTTTTCCCAAAACTTTAGCGTCAACACCCCCAACTCTGCCTGCACGCTCATCCACTAAACACAAATTTTCATCTACAGTAACAAAATTACACCTAAACGCCACATCGCCCTCTTTAAGCTGCAAACCAGCACCAGATGCTTCAAAAGGACCCCGCCCTTCATATACAAAATCTGAATTATACCCTAAAAGAGCCAAATTCGCAGTATCACTACTAGGTACTACACTAGGTGCTATTGGATCAAGTAAACCTAAAACACCTCTACAGGCTAAACGATTCATCGCCTGAGGATTAGCGGCTTCTATTGGTGTTTTAAAGTTAAGCTCTTGTAATGGCTGATCAGCCATACCATCGCCTACAATTAATATGCCTCGCATAGTATCATCCTAGGAAGGACAGTTTGTTTATTTACCTGTCAAATTAGTGTAGGTGATATAAAGTTTTAGTACCATTTTAACAATGCACTTCTGAAGTAGAAAACATAGCAAATGTTTTAATTTTTTAAAACTTACCTATTGATAATAATAATGATATGATGATGTAGATATGAAAGAACTGGTCTTTATAGGATTAGGCTTAAACGACGAAAACGGCATCACTTTAAAGGGTTTAAATGAAATAAAGACATCAACTGAGGTATATATGGAAACATATACCAGCCGTATGCCAGACTTTAATCTACAACACTTAGAAACACTTTGCGGCAAAAAAATCCAGTTCATCACCCGCCAAGCGCTCGAAGAAGAGAACGGCAAACAGCTCCTCCAAGCCGCAGAAAACGGCAAAGTCGCCTTTTTAGTCCCAGGAGACCCATTCATCGCAACCACTCATGTTACATTACGCATTGACGCAGAGAAAATGGGTATACACACAAGAATTATTCATGGCATATCTATAATGTCCGCCATCGTCAGCCTTTCAGGTCTTCATAACTACAAATTCGGCAAAACAGTTACTATCCCTTTTCCAGAAACCCCTGCGGAAACACCCTATAATGTTATTGCTCAAAACAAAAAATTGGGTTTACACACTCTATGCCTTTTAGATTTAAGAGAACCTGAAAATCGATATTTAACAATAAATCAGGCCTTTAAAACTTTACAAGCCGTAGAGGAGCAGAAACAGGAAAAAATTGTTACACAAGACACCGTAGCTATTGGAGTCGCACGTGCAGGTAGTGATTGCCCACTGTTAAAAGCCGGATTTATTAAAGACTTATCCAGCTTCGATTTCGGGACTCCTCCTTATAGCTTAATTTTCCCCGGAGATTTACATTTTATGGAAGTCGACGCTTTAATAGCATTCGCGAATGCGCCTGTAGAGTTTAAGGGGTTATTTAGATGAATCTTGACGCTTTAACTAGCAAATATATCGCCTCAGCAGAAATCGTGCTAAACACCATGCAAAAAAATCCAGTTCCTATTAGCGTAACTGAAGATAATGTTAATAATTTAATAAGTTATGTACATGACTACTTAGCAGATGCAAAGTATTATAAAGCAAGCGGCAAGCTTGAAACAAGTCTAACCTCCATAGCTTACTGCGAGGGAATACTTGACGCTTTAAAACTTCTTGGAGCAGTGACATTTGAATGGCCAACAACAAAACCCAAAACCAACCCATAATAGTACTCGCAAGCGGCGTATTTGACCTACTACACTTAGGACACGTAAAATTTTTAGAAGAAGCCAAACTTGCAGGCGGCAAAAACACTAAAATAGTCGTTATTATAGCCAGAGATAGCACAGTTGAACGCATTAAAGGAAAAAAGCCCATAATACCCGAAAACCAAAGAAAAACATTAGTAGAATCCCTAAAAGTCGTAGACATGGCCATCTTAGGTGCTGAAACATTGGACATAAATCAAGTTGTAACAAAAATTAAACCAAACATCATAGCTTTAGGATATGACCAAAAACAAATGCTACACGACGTAGAAACATATCTTAAAACACATGACAATTTACCTATAAAAATCGTTAAAATTGGAAAAATTGAAGTCAACGCCCTAGATAGCTCCTCAAAAATCAAACAGAAAATAGTCGAGAAGTTCTCCAGATGATTTTCCAAAACCTAAAAAGCTCCCAAAAATACAAAATAACATACATACTAATAGCTCTAAACATCACATTTTACATCTACGGTGCTATTATAGGCGGAAACGCCTTCGTTACTGGTCCAAATGTAATACAAACTTTAGGACAAGCTAACTTTTTAGTCTTAGAACACGGCTTTTACTATCAACTATTTACTTCTATGTTCATACACGCATCCATAGTCCATATTGGCAGCAATTTGATATTTCTGCTAATCTTTGGCTTACGTGCAGAGGAAATGTTTTCCTTACCTGAATACTTGAGCATATACTTCCTAGGCGGCTTAGCAGGCAACCTGCTCACTTTGACATATGGACCAAATTATTACTCCGTTGGAGCCTCGGGTGCTATATTTGCTCTGCTTGGGGCGTGCATAATTTATGACCGGAAATCGTCGCAGCAATCGATTATAAGTGCTTTAGCTTTTGCGTTTGTAATACTTCTTATAAACATGGGTGAAAATGTTAACGTGTTAGCGCACGTTGGTGGAATAGTATTTGGGTTAATTATAGGATATCTGCTTGCGTTGCAACATAAAACACGGAGTCAAAGGCAGTACTATTCTGCTAGTTACTCTTATCAATTATAGCTGTAAATACTTCTATTTTCATCTTGTTGCCATCTTTAAGTTTTAACTGTTTACGTAAATAAACAGGTGCAATAATCTCTAGTACTGAATTATCATGATGACTGCGAGTGGCAATTACTAATGCGCCTTTAACTTTATTATCAATTATTGCTGGGTAACATTTTACAAAGCCAAAACTTCGGTCTGTGCTTTTAAATCCCTTAATTTCAATTGCCGGATAAGCTTCTAGTTCTATACGTGTTTTAATATCGTACTCGCTGCTCAGTTTCAAATTTAAGGTGCCCTGATACGGTTCAAAACCTAACTTTTCTGTAAGTTGCTTAAGATAATTCTCTTTTGAAATATAATATGCGCCTTCACCAAGGCCTGTAAAAACGGTTCCTTCGAGGGTAACTGTTGGTGGATAAGTTGTTTCTATAACGCTTTTGAGGTTGGAGTAAAGTTTAAGCAGTTCACGTATTCCTAATTCACTGATTTTTAATAAACTGCCCTCAGGGGTAATGTTTCTCTCAATCCAGCCTTTGTGTTCCAGTTCAATAAGATAGCGTGAAGCTGTCTGTTGAGATATTTCTAATTTTTCAGCTAAAAATTCTGTAGATACTTTTGTAATTCTGCGATACGCACCTAATTCTGATAATTTTAAAAGCATGTAAACATGTTGCCAATTCTGCTTTTCAGTCAACGAGTATGTACCCCTAAGTCAACATAAACTAAAGGTTAATACTGATATTATTATTTATCTTTTTAAGAAATAATGTCGTCAATAAGTAAGCAGCTTGTCTTATCTTGTAAGATTTTGGTTTTTATTTCTTGCTGCTCACTACGTATCTGTCTTGTGTAGACTATATATTTGTGGTATTGCTATTGATTCTATTGTCTTAATATTTATAGCTCACTTTTTGCTAAAAATGCCTTAAAGTGTTGTAACTTTATCAAAAGTACAACAGTTGTAAACGTCAAAAGTTGTGAGAATATTCTTACACTGAGGATAAAAATATGAAAAACCATAAAAAAAATAGTAATAAAATAATATCAATTTTCTTGGCGGCGGCTGTTCTTTTATTAATAAATGTTGTTCCCGTTTCATTTGGGGCTGTTGCTGATGAATGTCAAGTGCAGGTTCCGTTAATTATTGATTTGTCTCATGCGATTGCGGGGGCACAATTTACTTTTGAATATTCTGCTGGGCTTGAATTTGTCTCTTATGAAAAATCTGCTGCTGTTTCTTCTGCTTTAATTACGCCTGTGGTGGTGAAAAATGGTTATACGCATTTGGGTTTTTATAATGCTGATAATTTGTATGGTCCTAAAGATGGTAAATTGGATATAGGTTGTCTTGTTTTCAATTGTTTAAATGATGTTTCTCAAAAAGTTGCGTTAACAGAGATCAAATTAGTTCAGGTTGTTAATGGTGGTGAAACACGTAGTGAGTTTCTTGCTCCTGTTGAGTTTCAAGTATCTTCTGAAAATGGCTCGACTGTTATGTTAGTAGGTGATGATGGTGTTTCTTCAATTGATGCAAATATTGTGTTAGTAGGTGATGATGTTTCGTCAAATGGTGCTGAGGATTCGCTCAGGGCATCACCAAAGTATGATACAACAACGCGCGGTGATGATGATGTTTTGTCAAATGGTTCTGAGGATTTACTGTTGGGTAATTCCGAGGGTTTTTGGAGGTCGATTGGTTTTTGGATTGCTATGGTGGTTTTGTTTGTTGTGATTAGTTGTGCTAGCATTTTTATTATTATGAAGAAACGTGTTAATTTTTAGTGGATCTATTT
>JAITBW010000095.1 GCA_031283385.1 Nitrososphaerota archaeon | reverse complement strand
CTTAACTTGACCCACAATTTTTGCTAAGCTAATTAGTGTGAACGTGTCATATTGTTTAGTTGTGTGTTTGCTTTGACTATAGACATTGATCATTGGGTACAAAAAGAGTTTCAAACAATAGACTTTGGATCCAAACGTCTAGAAAAACGCTTCTTAAGAGTAATGAGTGACCTATCAGAAGAACCAGAAAAATCCATATGGCTATCAAGTGGAAGCCGCGCAAACGCCAAAGCAGCCTACCGTATGATAGGAAACGAAAAATTCACCAAAGAAAGCATTCTAGCAGCACACAAAGATACCACAAACACACGCAACCAAAACAACAATATCTTATTGGCCATCCAAGACACCATGGCCGTAAGCTATGCCACCCACAAAAAAACAGTCGGATTAGGATACAACTGCGAAAAAACTCTAGGCATCAACGTCCACAGCTGCCTGTTAGTCACCCCAAACGGTATCCCTATAGGTCTAATAGCCCAAAATGTTAATACAAGAACAACAAATAGCGACCCCCGCAGCCAACACGAGAAACAAAAACGAAAAATCCAAGACAAAGAAAGCAACCGTTGGCTACAAACCATGCAAACCGCCCAAACAAACACTCCTACCGATGTAACCTTGATCCATATAGCCGACAGAGAAGGTGACATATACGAATGGTACGCCCAGGCCTTGCGCACCAACCAAAACTTTGTCATACGATCAATACACGATCGCTTAACCCCAAACAAAACACGTCTACTAGAGGAACTTTATCAAAGTAAACCAAAGGGATGCCTCAAAATACTTGTTCCTGAGAACCATAAAACGCAAACTAGAGAGCGAGAAGCAACTTTAACGTTACGTTATATGAGACAGGAGATCAAAAAACCTAAAAGAATACGTGCAGCAGGGTTAGAGTCCACTTTGTCTCTAAGTCTTGTTAGTGTAAAAGAAGAGAATCCACCGTCTGATATGGAAGCTTTGGAGTGGGTATTAGCTACGAGTTTAGAGTTGTCGAGTTGTGAGGATGCAGTGTTGGTGGTGGATTATTATCGGCAGTGTTGGAAGATTGAGCGGTTTTATTTTGTTTTGAAGAGTGGGTGTGAGATTGAAAAGATTCAGCAGCATAGTGTGGATCGTATTGAGCTTGTGGTTTTGATGTATTCTGTTATTTCGGTTCATATTATGATGTTGACTTATCTTGCTAGGCGGTTTCCGGATTGGTCGTGTGAGCTAGTGTTTTGTGAGAGTGAGTGGAAGACTTTGTATCGGGCGGCTAATCGTACTGTGGTTGTTCCTAAGGTGCCTTATTCGTTGGGTGATGCTTTGCGTTTTGTTGCTGTGTTGGGTGGGTTTGTGGGTGCTAAGAGTGATGGGTTGCCGGGGTTGAAGGTTGTTTGGTTGGGGTTAAACAAGTTGTTTGTTTTGCATACTTTTCGTGAATTCATCTAACTTTTCTGTTTGTTGGGTTGTTTGGTTTGGTAGTGGTTTTTGGGTCGTGTCCTAAACTTAAGTTTTAAAAGTGTGGCGATGTACATTAGTTAGTAAAAAAGATTTTGTGCGTTATGGTAACAACGGAAATATTGTGTCCTCACTGTGGAGGAAATAAAATTAGAAAATGTGGGAAAAATAACAAAAAACCACGGTACTTTTGCAATAAATGTAAAAAAACATTCTACACAGAGTACACCTATAACGCATGGAAACCTGAAGTTCGTAAAAAAGTCTTAGCTTGGGCAGCCGACGGCGCAGGAACTCGCGCAATTGCAAGACAAGAAAAAATCCACCGCGACACCGTCATCTCAATTTTAAAAAAACAAAAAACCAGGTAACAAACATCAACGAAACATTCTTCAAAACTCATAAAGAAGCAAAAATAAGTATAGAGCTTGATGAAATGTGGTCGTTTGTGGGTGATAAGTCTCATCAGTGTTGGCTTTGGTGGGCAGTTGATCATCTTTCAGGGGTTCCTATTGCGTTTTGGTTTGGTGGTCGAGATGCAGGGAATTTTAAGATGTTGCAAAAGCTCCTTGCACCGCTTAACATAGTTATGTATTATGTTGATGGGAATTGGGCTTATGTGAACAACATTGTTGCGGGAGTGTTGATGGTGAGTAAGAGGTTTACGCAAAAGATTGAGCGTAAGCATCTTTCTCTTAGGACGTGGTGTTCTTGGTTGGTGAGACGGGTATTCGTTTTTCAAAAAGTGAAGAGATGCATAAAATTGCTGTTGGATACACAATTAACACTCGAATGTTTGAAAGAAACCCAATTATTACGTAAGTTTAGGACATGACCGGTTTTTGTGTTTGTTTTGTTTGTTGTGGCTGGTTTTTTGTTTCTTTTTGGTGTTTTTAGTGGGGGGATTTGTTTGTTCCAAAATCCAAGTTATTACTCGTTAACATAAACCCAGAATATACAGCGACATGTTGATTAGTCAAAAAACCAAGGGCTGAATTGTGGGTCAAGTTAAGGATTAAATGGAGCACAGCTCATGGTATGTATCTCAGCCTCACCCGCGATACGCAGAAACTATTTTGAAGTTTTAACAGCCGCTAGAGCTATAGAAAATACAGCATATCTCGCATATGTTAATCTTTCTGGAATTCAAGAAAACTTGCAATTTTGGGGTGGTAGTCGACTTGTAAGCCCCACAGGCGATGTTATAGTTAAAGCAAAGTATGATGAAGAAGATCTTGTTTACGGCGAAGTTGATCTTCATGATTTAAGAACAGCAGAGACATTTATTCCTACGCTTAGAGACTTAAGACCAGAACTTTTTGACAAGTTAAAACATTTATCAGAAGATGTTTAATTTTTATTATTGTGATAGCGGTAATCACACATCACAATCACAGATGCGTCACAAGTCCATCATAATTTGTGATGTTATATCACGTATGGAAAAAATCACGTGATATTTATGTGATACATTTGTGATCATATGTGAATAGTGACATCACAATGTCAATCCATGATTATTTACATCTAGTTTTATGAAGGAAAAATGTAATGTCAAAGAAAAAAAATGTGTTTTAACCTGAAAAAATAAACACCAAACACGCAAAGATACACTAAACGGGGAAATAGTAATTATCATAAAAGTTTAGAAAAGTAAAAAAACAGAGTATAGTAAATAAAATCAATACTCTTAAATCAAGGCGTAAATAAGAATTAGACAGAAGTTTTTACAGATAAATAACTAATAGTCAATATAATTAGAGCATTTCACATAAAGACTACGTAACACAGTTATTTCATAACTAAATTTAATGATTTTTAGGGATAATAAGATATAAAAGTGTATGCAGTATACAAAGTTGTATCCATTTAACATAATGAAGGAGATGTAAGTTTTGAAGTTAAAAGACAGCACAACAGCATGGCTAAACGGGGCTTTAAATGACCCCATTGTAAAAATATTACTAAAAAACTGCCAATTAACAAGAATACAGCTCGAAACACTGTTAATTGACATATTGTCAGAAAATATATCTGGTAAACAGCTAAAATACGACGAAAAAGCCAAATTAAGACTAACAAAGACCAAAATAAGTCGGGGATCGTTTAACAGGACATTAGCACAGTCCAAAGAAAACGTAATAAAATCCACATACACCATTTTGCTTTTAGGATATTTAGGCATATTTGAAAGCTCAACTCTTGACCCATATCTCGAAGTAGCAAATAAACTGAGAGATTATGTGGAAGCCCACCAAAACATTCCGGGGAAACAGGAAGAGCTAGAAGATCATGTAAAATTGATAGAAATCATCAGAAATGAGCTAGAAACAAGCCTAAAAACGCTATCTAGTCCATCAAATCGGCCTATGTGACATCACAAATCACACAAAAAAAGGGCAAAACAAATCTTTTTTTCAATAACTTTTCAACAAAAATTTTAACGCTAAATTACACAACATCAACCAAATAAAGGTTATTTTAGGCTTATTTTTTACCGTTCAACCCCACGAGAACATTAACAATATTCTGTGATGTGTGACATCATACACCATTTTTCCATGGAAATACCATAAACCTTAAAAGCCTTACGGTAAACTGTGATGTGTGATGCAACATTTCAAATCACGAGATAAATCACAAAGATATCACACTGAGGTGGAAACTTGAGTGAGTTCATATTACCATCATTAATGGGAGTTTTGCTAGTAAGCACGATTGTTGCATCCACAGGTTATTATAATAGAATACGTCACGCGCAAAACGAGTATGAGAAAGCTCGTGGCGCTGTCGAAGATATTGTTCTGAGTTTTAATCGTGAACTTGAACGCGAGTCAGAAAGGCTTGAACAATTGGCGTTTAAAGTTGAAGGAAGTCTAGCAAAATCAGACACTGGTTTAAAGAGAATAGACAATATTGAGAAAAGAATGTTACCTATAGAGAATCAAATAGGTGATCTTAGTGATCGGAAAATAAATTTTGAAGATCAAAGAAGCATAATCGAAAATCAAAAGAGTTTGCTTGAGACACAAATAAATCAGCTCAATAGTCTAACTCAAAAAAACAATAATTTGTCATCTATTTTGTCAGGTTTAGACGTAAAAATAAAAGAAATTGAAACAACTCAAGAAACACTCAAAAATAGCATTAGTGTCTTTGAAGAACAAATGCAAAAAATTTCAGGGATGCCGTCTGAGTTTAAATTCGAACATGTCATACCGGTTGTACCTATTAAACGAGATAAAGCCTTAGCGGCATTAACTAACACTGAAATGGTAGTGTTGGAAATGTTGTCTTCTGAAGGGGCAAAAACAGCACCTGAAATTAAAGATCGTGTTAGCCTTAGTAGAGAACATACCGCCAGGTTAATGAAAAAACTCTATGAGGATGGGTACCTTGAACGGGAAATAGGAAAAATTCCTTTCAAATACAGTGTAAAGAAAGAAATGGAAAAAATTCTAAAGAAAGAAGAGCCTAATACCCCTTAAATTATTTTTGGATTTATGAACTATCCTCTTCATTAACTATTTAGTCAGTTAATATTGAAATGGAGAGTATAAAACTAAATCTTTTAATTGATTTTTTGAGTACAAATTACAAGATGCCAATATAAGACTACAGTCACAATATTTGTCGTAGTATTGAAATTTAAAAAAGTTAATATTTGTTTTTAATATGCTGTTTAATTGCTGTTTGTAATGAATCGGGTGTTACTTTATATTTAACATTGTTCCCTGTTCCTGTTCTCATAAGTAACCCTTTTTTTGTCATTCTTGCTAAATATGTGGATGACGTGCTTAAACTGATAGTTTCGTTAAGTGTCTGTTCATAAATTGTCTGTACATCTTTAGATGTAAACCAAATTAACGGAAAACTTTTCTGAATAGTCATTTGAACTTTTTCAAAACGAGAAGCTGTATTAGTAAAAGTATTGGATGTACTACTTACTGATTGCCCACTATTTGGAACATCATCTAATAAATCAACACAATTTAATATCTGTAGAAGTTTGTCACGAGGTATTTGACCCTCAAAGGTGATAGCCCATCGTCCACCACCATTTTCAGACATCTCTACACGAATTTTACGAGTTGGCATATTGATTTCCTAAATGAATGTTCACAATTGTACTGCTTCACAGCTTATAGGTGTTATGGTAAACACACATACTGTGAAAGGCTCATAATTTGCCTTAAATAAGTTTTTAGGCAAATTTTTCATTGAAAATATTTTTACAAGCTTCACACAAATTTTATTCGTTAAAAAATAATAATTTCAAACTCTATTTGCATTTTCCAGTAGAAGTATAGGGGTGTGTCCTTCACAGTAAATAAGCAATATAAACATCAAATAAAGCAATTAAATCCCAAATTAGGCTTTTCACAAGACAGTTTCGCACATATTTCAAATATTTGTGAAGGTTCTAAAGAGAACGGTTTGTGTTTAATAATTAAGTCACTTTGTATATTGTGTTTTATTTTTCAGTTTTATTGTTTTTTATTTTTTAAATATTTTCTAAGTTTTTGGAGAAGGGGCACACCCCTTGATTTCCGCTCGAGCGTTTTTATTCAGCGCATTATTTCATTGTTTTAAATTTTTTGTTATTGTTCGGTCTAATTTTTTAGATATTAATGTTTTTTATAGTTGCAGCTATTTTCTTTCCCAGAGTATATTATTATTTTAATTTATTTATTTAATTTTTAATTTTAAAATAATATGTTACAGTGGAAATCTTGGGGTGTGTCTGTGATTTTTAAAAGTAATTAAAAAACTGTTTCTTTAAGCACTTTGTAAAAATGTGGTGTTAATTGACTAAACTTTTGTACCTCAGTCTTTATTTGTTCCAATAGAAATAATGGTATAACCTTTGAAAGTTGATGATGAAAAATGGGAAATACCAACGTGCTTGATGACGTGTTTGATAATTTTGTCAATAGAGTAAACTTGTTCAAAGATAGAGAAGTACTTAGACATGATTATATACCTGATAAATTGCCCCATAGGGAAAATCAAATACGATTATTAGGCGAAAGGGTTGCTCCTGTTCTAAAAGATGCTAGATGTTCAAATATTTTCATTTATGGAAAGACTGGAACTGGGAAGACTGCTGTAACGAAATATGTTTTGAGTCATTTAGAAGCAAAAGCAAAACAATATGGTGCTCACATAAAATTTTGTTACATAAATTGCCATGTTACTGGTTCTGTGTATCGTGTTTTTGCAAATTTAAGCCAAAGTGTAGGTATGTCTATACCATTTACTGGTTTATCTGTTGAAGAAGTTTTTGACAGGTTTCGTGTTAGTCTTGATACTTCGCGTGTTCTTTTTATAATTGTTCTTGATGAGATTGACGCTTTAATTAAGGAGAAAGGTGACGCTTTTATGTATGAGTTGACACGAATTAATGAGACACTTGTAAAAAGTAAAGTGTCTATAATTGGGATTTCTAATGATTTACGACTTAAGGAATTTCTTGACCCGAGAGTTTTCAGTTCTTTAAGTGAAGAAGAGCTCGTTTTTCGTCCTTATGATGCTGGTGAATTGAGAAATATTTTGCTTGAACGATCTAAACTTTCTTTTCAGGAAGGTGTTTTGACAAATTCTGCTTTGAGTATTTGTTCTGCCCTTGCTGCTGCTGAGCATGGTGATGCGCGTCGTGCGCTAGATTTGTTACGTGTTGCAGGTGAAGTAGCTGAGCGGCAAGAGGCAAAAAATATTACTGAGGCACATGTGCAGCAAGCGGAGAAGCATATTGAACATGATAGAGTTGTTGATGCTCTTAATAATTTAACATTACATTCAAAGCTAGTCTTGTTAAGTGTATATCATCTAAATAAGTCAAGTGCGACTACTGGTGAAATTTATGATGTTTATAACGAGCTTTGTGGTGAATTTGGTGCTGGTGTTTTAACTCAGCGTCGATTGGGTAGTTTAGTTACTGAATTAGATGCAATGGGGCTTGTTAATGCTAAAGTAGTAAGCAAGGGTCGTTATGGACGTACTAAAAAGATTCGTCTTGAGATTCCTAGGACTTTTATTCGTGATGTATTTGGTGCTGATACACGGTTTGATCGCATAATGGGTTATAAGTTATGTTCTTCGAAAAAAAGTAATTAACCTAGTGTTCAAGTTTCTGTTTTGAAATCCAAAATTGTTATTTCCATAGTCATCAAATTTATTACTGGTACTTTGCCTGGAGTTGGAACTAAGCCTAACTTTTCCATGTATTCTGTTTGTTCTTGCCAGCCTCCAGAATTGACAACTAAAACACCTTTATAGTTACAGCAACCTAAAACGTGAACATGACCTGCATGTAAAATGTCTGGGATTTTATCTATAACTAAATAGTCACGGTTTTCTGGGGCAAGCATAGTTTTTCCTCCGTATACTGGAGCTAAATGACGTCCTTGTAACAGTAGTCTCATTGATTTTTCTGGATGGTCATGACTCATTTCTGGTATAGACGCTATGATATCGTCTAAACTTCTACCGTGGTCCATAAGTATGTCGACGCCATGAATATTCAGCAAGCACGGACTCCCGACTGAGTGTATGTTAATTTTATCATTGATTGCACTTAGGTACTCTGGTGGAATAGCTGGTTGTGGGAGAGCTTTTCTTGTGGTATCATGATTTCCTGGAGCTAAAACTATTTCAACATATTTGGGGATTTTTTCTAAATATTTAATGGCATAATTATATTGCTTGTGGGCATCACGGATTGTTAATTCTCTTTGTTGTCCTGGATAAATTCCAACGCCATCTATAATGTCACCGGCTATTAGTAGATATTTTACGCGGCCAGCGATTTCTCTCATTTCGGGTGTTCCATATTTACCTTTGAACCATAGAATAAATTTTTTGAATGCGTCTTTGTTGAATTTTATGCTGCCTACATGAATATCTGATGTGAGTACCGCGTATACTGCTTCTTGTGCTCTTTGTGGAATTTTACGTTCAACATCAGGGAATATTATATCCTCTACTAGAAATAGGTTGGTTCTGGTTTTAATTACTGCAAGGCAGATAACTTGGTCGGGTAGAATTTGTAAGGCTTTCTTTTTTACTTCATTTGGTGCATTGTTTGAAACTAGTACAGTTGCACTACTGCTGAGGTCTTCTACGGAGAGTATTGTTTGTTGTTTAGCGTCTCTTTTCTCCGTTAACATGCCAATGATTTTTAATTTGGTTTTAGGTTGTGATTTTAAGGCTTCGTGAATGGGTGTTGCTGATTTTACATCCATTCTTTTACGTAAAATTTTTTCTAGACGTTTATAGCGGTCTTGGAAAAGTGCTGTGTACTCTTCGAGAGTGCCATTTGAGGTAAGTTTACCTGTTGCATCTTCGAGTATTTGTAGCTCTGAAGGAATGTATTTTGCGTAGGGATAAAATGTGCCCTCCCCACTGGTTGTTTGTGACTTAAGCGATGGTGCT
>JAITBW010000077.1 GCA_031283385.1 Nitrososphaerota archaeon | reverse complement strand
GCGGTGGGTGTAGATAGTTTAGGGGTGGTTTTGATTTTGCACTTAAATTTGCTGGGCGTCTCTGAAAGCTTCTTTTGTAATAATATTTTATAGTTAGCCAATTTTTTACGTGTTTTTTGCATATAAAGACCTGAAAATAGAGTTTATGGAAATTCTTAAAACTAAAAACCTGTTACAGCAACTTATCAGGCAAGCCTTCTTGCAGTAACTAATTGCTATTATTATCAAGTGTGAAACATAAAAATGTAAAATGGAAACACCGCAGATATCCCCGTAAATTAAGTGTTAAGTCTCTGTGATAAAAAATGGTTGTTATCCTTTATGATGCACTTCATCATCAACGGGATAATATTCTAAAGGCTGGGGTGTAGTATTAGTTTGGTGATTTCATGTCTGATGGTGCTCTTATTACCGATAAAGATAGAGTTTTACTGGTAAAGGTAAGGGGTTTGCTTGAGGAACTTGTTGAGATGTTCAATTTTTTGGAGGATAAAGAGGCTATGGCTAGTCTAAAAGAGGCTGAAGCAGACGTTAAAGGGGGTAGAGTTCGGGATTATGATGATTTTCTCAAAGAGTTGAGGGAATCTGGCGAAATATAGGCTAAGTTGCACCAATTTTTGAGAAAGTTTTTCGTTGTTTAAATCGTTTTTCTGAAAAGAGAATTTGAACTGGTGACATTTTGTCACCATCTGTTTTTAGTACTTGTGGCTTTCAATTATTTCCCAAAATATTATTTGATTGCTGGGTGTTTCTTGACAGTTTTGGCAATTATTGAACGGAAGGTGATTTAGTTGTCTGCATTGTTCACAAACCGTGAAAATTAATCGATCGCCTCTCCAAGCATAATATTCCCTTTTACCTCGATATTTACCCTTACTAAACTCTACTTGGTGATAGGGATTTTCGATTATTTTTTCTGCGGTTTCTTTTATCCGCTTAACTCGCAAAGCATCGCCTATTTTTCGAAGCTGCTTACCAAAAGTTTGCGTATAGATGGCCTTATACGTTGGAGAAGACTTGCTCATGAGTTAAAAAACGTCCCTCATTAACATCATTTTCAGCTTCATCAAACTCTTGACAAACGTCGGGATCTAAATTCATAACCAAGTCATCCAACTCTTTATCAGAAATATCAAAGGCTATTTTTCTTGCACTTGGCTTTAAGGGGTAGAGCATAGGAGTACGCTGTGGCAAATCATGTACTGTAGCGTTTTTCCAGGGCATACTGTGTACTTTGTTTAGCAGAAAATCAAGCTCTAAAGGCGCATAAGAACAGTTCACAGAATCAATCTCGGAAATAACCTTTGCATTTCGAGCTATAATAGTGGAAAAGTCTTCCATTAGGTAGGTGGCGTCTTTTGTTGGTTTAAGGGCTTTTTCTTCTAAAAAGCCTGAGGTGATAAGTTGGGCTTTATCTTTTGCTAACTCAAAACTATAGGGACCATAATGGAGGCGTAAAAAGTAAAAATTAAAGCCCTCTATGCCTTTGTTTAGCATGTCTAGTTCGGAGAGGAAAACAAGTTTTTGTAGTTTTGTTTCACTTAGAAAACGTAGCTGTTTTTTCTTAAAGCTGTTATCTATTAGGTACAATGTCAAAAATCTGTTAATTATTTTATCTTTAATCTGTTGTTGAGACATTGCTAATCATGTTTTATACTGGTGGGGCTTGTAATATATTTTTTTATGCATCAAACGGGTTTCTGTTTTATTGATTCTGAAAATTTTAGTGTTGCGTAGCCTCAAACTATATTATGCAAGTGCTGTTATACTTCCGGTGATTATTCTCTCGCATTATACTTCTAGAGTGTTAATTTTATCTTGCCTTTTAGAAGTTTTTTGTGCAAAAATGGTTGTGACTAATGGTGTGAAGATGTAAAACCTTGTTAATTTACATGTGTTATGTAGTAGTGTTTTTTTCTGTTGGTGTTTGTTTTTTTGTTGCTGTTGGTTTCCATGTTTTGATTTCTGCTTTGATTATTTGGCTTTGTAGTTGTCGTAGGTGTTTGGTTGCTGTTTGTGCCCAGTATTGATTGCTGTTTTTCAAAATTATATGGAGGTTGCCGTGGGCGTCAAGGTCGGCTGAGAGAACTTTACCGATTATCAAACATTCTTCTGTATTGGGCATTTTTCATCATTAGAGGTTTTTTGGGGATTTTAAATGCTGATACAATTACTATTGATAATTGGAGTTGCTTGTTTGGTGTATAGGTTTGTGCTTTCGGAGCTTTTTGAGTGTCGCTTAGTGGGTAGTGAGTCGTTTGCGTTTTTGTCTTTGTTTCGCAAGTTTGTGCAGTGGTGGTTGGATCAGGCGGTGGGGTCTTATCGTTCGTATGATGATCTTAGGGATAGTTTTTATGGTAAGTGGCGAGTGGATTGGAAGGGGTATAGTAGCCAGCATGCACAAACCAGTAGTTTGATTGCGTATGGTATGTTAAAGTCTTCAAACCAGCCCTCTGTTAAGGAAAACTTGAGTTTTGCCGTTATTAGTCCAAGTATAGTAAAGCTTGAGGAGGGGGGTAGGTTGGTTTTTCCGATTGGACTTGCAAAGAAGGCGTGTGTGCAGCTTGTTCCAAAGACTACTATGCAGCAGGTTCTTTTGGAGCAGGCGTTAAATGGTTATTGGAAGCTTGGACAGACGTTTCTAACAGATAAATGGTGTGCCATACCCTTTACAAGATACCTCGATTTAACCAAAGACGAAAAAGATTCCCTAATCCAAAAACTCTTAAAATGAAAAACTCTATCACAATAAATTGCAGCGGCAATAATTTTTGTCTCAAGCACACGTTATTGTTAGTAAAGAGCAGAGAAACAATTTTTTAGTCTCCCAAAAGATGCTCAGGATACTGTAGTCGCGGGTGTTTTTTAGTTTTGGTGCCCTAAAGGTTGGTGAAAAATAGAATTGTGTCTGTTTTATGCGTTTAAACAGTTAACATATTATAAAATATGTGAGACCACTCCACAAGCAATTATACATGAAGGTGTAACTAATGTTTAAAAACCAAAATAATATCCACAAGTGTTGTTGGAGGCTGTGCAAATGATTACGAGTTCTGAACAAAAAAATCAGATAGCTGAAGAATGGGCATACAACATATGGACTGACAGTAACGATTGGTGCAGTCAATGCAGCAACAAAAATAACAAACTCGTATTTGATGATCAAACAAAAACCGCCAAATGCCTCCAATGCGGTCACACACAAACCTACGATGATAATACTTGGAAAAGCCTCCAAGCAAAACACTACGTAATTGACCATTATACCCCCGGTAAATATTTTTTCCGTAACCTTTCAACCGAAGAAATTTTCCAAAAATACTTGCGAGAATACAGCCACAACGACTGGGCCTCATTTGTTATCCACGATTATGTGCTTGCACGTATGAGAGGAGATAAAGCAGTCCAAGAAAAACTAAAAGATGCCGCCAACAGTATTGTTGAAAAAATGAACTATGACGCCAAACCTTGGCAAACATTGTTCGAAAAAATAGGTGTTCAAGACCCCGCGATATTTTGTCAAGTACCCCAAATCATATACCAATATGCAGAGAGAAAACTTGCAGAAGCCACAACCAAAGAAAATCTCCCCGAGTTAATACGGAGTTATTTGTCAAAACTCTCAAGTCTATACTGTTATAATAGGTGGAAGGGGGATAGGGTGGCTTGTTGGATAATAAGTGAAACTATAAAATTATGTGAGGTAGACAGTTTCATAATAGGATTCTACAGTAGACTCTTTAATTGTGATCCCATATTGGATGATTTTCAAAACGATATGCTACTAGGAAAGAATCGAGAAATTAACACCAAAGAGTCCTATATCCAGTGGCAACTTAGACAAGCTGACGCGTATCTAAACAGGTCAAGCGCATTTGGTGCTGTTAAATCTGCTTATGAGGCTTTAGGAACCAAACTTGGTGTTCACGATATTTGGCCGCCAAAAAAAGTATTATCCTTTGACATCAATACAGTTGAAAAAATCTCACAACTATTCAATGAACCCGAACTCTTTAGATGCTACAATTTAGTTGCTACGTTAGATGTAATTGATCCTGCACAAGCACGTTACTATGCGAACCTTTTTATTGAGAAAGTGAAAAAAATGTTGCCCAATGTAACTTCCATCGAGCAGGAACAGGCAAAGCAAGCAGCATATATCTCATAAGGGGCTCATCAGTTTTTCTTTTCTTCATAATAACTTCTTTTTTGTAGCTCTGATAAATCTATTGGTCTGTTCTTTGGTTGCTTAGATACACCCATGTGATCTGTAGATAAGGGTTCAACTGAAACTGTGGCAGAGTTATTTGTAGTTGTGTTTGGTTGGTTTTTGTTGAATAGGTTTTCTGTGGGGGGTATGTGTGTTTGTTTGATGTTTAGGGTGTTTGCAAACCATGCGCTTGTGTTTTGTGACTCCATGCTTTTTACTGCAGTGGTTGTAAATGTTTCGTTGCTCATAAGGGGAACAAACTGATTTCGCCCATCACCCATTGTATAATGAGCTACGTTGTTGGCTAATGTTGGATTTCGCATAATTATTACGTTGCGAATTTTTGCCATTGCATATCCGTAGGTTCTTTGTTCTTTTGAAGTCATTTTTACCCCTGAAGATAGAGCGAGTTGTTGCCCTAACTCATCAGGGGTGGCTGTGTGAAAAGCTAGGGTTGCTATTTGGTCAGTTTCTTGGTCTCTTGGGGATATGCCTAGATGTTTTATGCCTTCAAAGATTTTGGCGTTTGCTATTGCGCCTTTTTGGGTTACTGTGCCTGTGTTGAAGGTGTCGATGGCAAATCTTGGGTAGGCATCTAGGGTTTCAAGGTTTGGTGTGTATAGTCCTTTTTGTATTGTCGTAACTGTTTCGCGGTTTTCTCCCACTTCATCACGTGCGTTTTGGTAGAATGCTGCTCGTCCTTCTTTGGGTAGACTGCCTTGATTTTGGGTTTTTTGCCAGTTACTGTAGGCTACTTCAGGGGGCAAAGTTTGCAGATGTCGTTTAACTTCCATGCCTGCGTTTCTGGGGTTTTTGATGTGTTCGGATATTTCGGGGTAATTATTTGCCACATATCCATTATACACATCTTCTGGGGATTTTTTGTCTAGTTCACTCATGAAGTGTGCGCTTGAGTCTGGTGTGGCTGTTGGCAGGACGTCTCCGGTGGAGTTTTTGTACATCGTTGCGGTTAGGGTTGAGCCTGCACGGTTAGTCAGAAACTCTTGTGCAGGGGCTTTTTGTCTATTCATTGTGCCAACTACCATGTAGCCCATTCCACGTATACCCGCTCCCCCCACAGGGCCACGCATGCCGCCGCCCCCACCTCCGCTACCGCCTCCAAAGAAGCCCGAAATCGCACCCGGTGTAGCCCCAGACACAAAACCCTCACCTGCTTGACCAAGCATCTCAGTTTTGCTCAACCC
>JAITBW010000150.1 GCA_031283385.1 Nitrososphaerota archaeon | reverse complement strand
TTAAGTGCAGAAGAAAAAGAGCGCTTAATTAAAGATGCAGAACAATTCGCGGAAGCTGATAAGAAAAAGAGAGAAGAAGCAGAAACACGCAACAATGCTGACAGCCTCGTATACACAGCGGAACGTACAAAGCAAGATTTAACAGATAAATTATCTGCCGAAAAAAAAACAAAAATTGATGCAGCCGTAACAGATCTTAAAAATGCTCTTGCAAGCAATGATATGGAGCAGATTAAGGCTAAAACAGATGCTCTTCAAAAGGTGCTACAAGAAGTTGGAACCAAAATTTATCAACAAGCTGCTGCAGAAGCTGCAAAGCAACAGCAGCAGCAAGCGGCGGGTCAACAGGGTCAAGCTGAATCTACGCCTCCTCCGACTGGAGAGGCAGGTTCAGGTTCTGACAGTAGCAGTGAGCCGCATGTTGTAGATGCAGAGGACTATAAAGTAAAATAAACTTTTTTTCTTTTTTTTAATTATTTAGTTAACAAATAGTGAGAGGACGCAAATAGGATGGGAATATGATGTTTGAAGTGGGTTATATGGGGTCGAATGTGAATTTGGAGTTAATTGTTGCTTGTTTGTTTGAAAAATCCTCAGTTATGGGCAATGGTATAAATTTGTGTCCTGTGCTACACTGGAATTTAAATTAACACGTGATGGATGATTAACGATGGCTCAGAAAAGAGATTACTATGAAGTTTTAGGTGTTCCGAAGGGATCCTCTAAGGATCAAATTAAAGATGCTTATCGGCAATTGGCTTTGAAGTATCATCCAGATCGTAATAAGGAAGCTGGTGCGGAAGAAAAATTTAAAGAGATAAGTGAAGCGTATGCTGTGTTAAGTGATGATCAGAAACGTGTGCAGTATGATCATCTTGGTCATGCGTCATTTGATCAGCGGTATAGTCAAGAAGACATTTTCCGAGGAGCTGACTTTGGCTCTATTTTCCGTGATATGGGCTTTGACTTTGGTGATATCTTTGGCTCTATTTTTGGTGGTTCAGGTTTTGGTGGTGGTCGTTATGGGCGTTCTAATAGGGGTGAAGATATTGGTTATAATTTAGAGATTACGTTGGAGGAAGCTGCGCGGGGTGTAGAAAAAGAGATACAGGTTCCTAGGACTGAGAAGTGTGATGTATGTAACGGTTCTGGTGCTAAGCAGGGTACAAATGTGTCTGTTTGTTTCAAATGTCATGGTGCAGGTAAAGTTCAAAACATGCGGCAAAGCGGTTTTGGCATGTTTGTTCAAGTTACTCCTTGTCCTCAGTGTAGAGGTAGAGGGAGGCTTGTTGAGTCTCCATGTGGTAACTGTAGTGGTTCAGGTCTTATGCGTAAAAAGCGTAAAATTACTGTTAAAGTTCCCTCAGGTATTGATACCGGTAATCAGCTGCGTCTTCGAGGTGAGGGTGAAATGGTTACTAGCGGTGGAGAGCCAGGTGATCTCTATGTTATTGTACATGTAGCGCAACATAAACTGTTTGTGCGAGATGGTGATGATCTCTATCGTGTGGAGATGATAACTTTTCCTCAGGCAGTTTTAGGTGCTGAGATTTCTGTGCCAACATTGGATGGTCCTGCAATGGTAAAAATTCATTCTGGAACACAGCATGGTGAGGCTATTCGTGTTAAAGGTCATGGTATGCCAAAAATGCGTGGATATGGTAAAGGTGATTTAATAGTAAAAGTAGGCATAGTTATTCCTGAAAAAATAAATAGTCAACAACAGGCATTAATTGAACAATTAGCAAAAGAGTTCAACTCCGAAGTTACTGCCAAAAAAAGCAAATTCCGCCTATAACACGTAACAAATAATAAACTATACAATTAATAGCCCTCAAAGTAGCTCTACACAAACCTCCAATAGCTCCTTGCCGATTAAAGGATCCCTTACCCCTTGCGCTGGTCCTTTTTGTTTTTAAAATCATATATCAAATAACCTGTATACTTCGGAGAATCAGCAATTTTTTGTTTTACTGTATGTTAAATGTTACAAAAGTTTTTAATATGTCCTATCTTTTTTTATGATAGGAGGATGATGTATTTGGAATCAGACATATTAACTTTGATTCTCGGTATAGTCTTAAACATTGTCATTGTGTCTCCAATTCTATGGATTGCCGGCAGAATGCTTGTTGGTAATAAAAAAGCAAAATTCACTGACGCTCTATGGATAGTTGCACTCGGCACTATTGCTAGCGCTGTTGTTAACTACGTAATCCACGGTTTGCTTGGTTCAATATTAATGCTGATAATTGTTCTACTGCTAGTACGGCACTTCTTTGACTGCGGCTGGATAAAGGCACTCTTGATAAGCATCGTTGCGGCAATAATTTTCATAGTCGTCGCGGCAATATTAGGACTAATATTTGGAGTATCACTTGCCATATTTGGCGTAGTACTTGCCATTTTTTAGGGCACACTACAACCTTTTTTTCTCCCCCATTTTTTAAACATAAACTTTACACATAACCTACTCCATGAAAAAGAAAAGTTTTTACACAAATCCTAAAAAGTATAAACACATACATATTACTACTATAACTATTATAATTATTACAACTATTCGAGGAATTTATTTGTCACGCATTGAGATACGCATTAAAACACCATTTGGCGAAGTCATTATAGACGGAGAAAATCCACAAGAACTTCTAAACATGATAGACTTAATTCCTGAAAACTTTATGGAAAAAATGTCTGACTCTATCTTCAATCGCCTAACCCTCTCCGGTTCACAATTAAAAGGCATTATAGAGTTAACAACTGAAGGACCTATTATTGTAACTCGAGAAAATTTAACTCACTATGAAGCTGCCGGCTTAATCATCTACGCCTCAGATGAACATAAAAACACAGTTACCCAAATACAAAAACTACTAGAATCAAGCGGAATCAAAAGCATAGTTCCTGCACGTTTAAACGAAATGACCAAACGAGGACAAGTCTTCAAACCTAACCCAAACAAACCTGAATTCAAATTAACACCACAAGGCGAAAAATGGGTCAAAGATGAAGTGATAAA
>JAITBW010000115.1 GCA_031283385.1 Nitrososphaerota archaeon | reverse complement strand
CATTGGGTCAGAAGGCGCTTTTGACTGGTACAGTTCTTGATTTGTCTCCTGCTCAAGTTGGTGCTCCTTGTGTTTCTAGGGGGTCTATGGCTGCTTTGATGGAGCAGATACATATGCAGGCGCAGGTTGGTGGTATCTATGGTAATGTGTCGTTAGTCGGTGTTCCGGTGTCTTTGGATGTGCTTGGTCCTAATGGTAATTATTACAATATAGGTACGACTACTTCTGATGGTTATAGTGGTACTTTTGGCTTTTCTGATTGGGTGCCAGAGGTTGCGGGGCAGTATACTGTTACGGCGACTTTCATGGGTGATGAATCGTATGGCAGTTCGTATGCAACTACATATCTAGTGGTGTCTGAAGGTGCAGACAATGGTGCAAGCAATACAGTGCTTTACGCGGTCATTTGCGCAGCAATTGCCATAATTGTTGTAGTCATTCTCTGCTCACTGATTTTCAGAAAGAAGTAAACAACCATAAAACATACATCAAACCCTTTTTCTTTTTTTTCATACGTTCTAAAAACAGTATGCAAATTCAAGTTTGATTTTTTCACACCTGCTTTAACTGGTGAATATATATTCGGCTCATGTTTTTCCTCAAAAATATTTTCGCCTGCTAATTAATGGCATAGTTAAAATCTATCTTTCCCAAAAAAATGGTGGGTGATGTTTTTGTCTATTAGATGAGTATTGACGTAATTAGTCCAAATGCTAAGCCTAACATTATAGGGAAGGGTAAGCCTGGAAAGATTTCTCTTTTTTCAAGCATAAAGAACGTAATTACAGCACCTATGCAAATGCCTGCAATAGCCATAACTGCTGGAAATATGCTGTTTGAAAAGCCAAAGTACATAGTTCCAATTAGCACTGCATAGAAGACCAAGTCGCCAAGTCCCATTTGAAGCTCTTTGAAGGTGTAGCTTAAACCGGGGAACTGTTCTAAACCTGATTGCGCAATTTTCCCCATAGGACCCCTATATACCGCAAATATGTCATATATAGAAAGAAACACTAGTATAACTATAGAGCTATACAATGGAATTACAAAACTAAAGAAAACTCCCAAAGCACCACCTAAACATATGATAACAACACTTCGATACTTCGAAAACTTGAATATAATTAAATCACACCCAATTGTTAACAAAACAGATAACACAATTACCAAAACATCATTATGAAAACTCACATACGCAAAAAGCGTAGAGAGATAAATAAGCGAAAGCAACATAGTCGCCATAGACATAACTAACGTAAGCACCACTTTAATCAACTTTAAATTATTCCGCTTAAGCATAAAAAAACACAAAGCCGCACCCACCGCAACTAAAGCCACAATATACAAACCATTAGCAACAGGCCCAGCGGGAATATCCTCAGGAAACGGAACAACAGAAACATCCGGAAAAACCTGCTGCGGACTCTGACTCTGATGAGGACTAAGAAGCCACGCACAACCCAAACCAAAAACCAAACTCACAAGTATAGGCACCAAATAAACAAGACTAACCTTAAACTTTACATTCTCAGCAGCCACAGTTATTAACCAACAACTAAAGAACTCTCCACACGTAAGATATAACCGTTACAGAACAACTTGCTTTTTCAACATAACATTGAACTAAAAAACGTTACAAACTTGTGTTTCTTGAATCTCTTGAAAACTGTTTTTGTCCTTTTAATTCATTAAGACATATTATATTTGTCTATTTTTTGTTGGGTTATGTAGTTGCTGTGGTTATGTGCCCTTTTTGTATGGCGCGTAGTATGTCGTCTATGTTGAGGTCTGCTTGTATTTTGTTGTGGACATTGAAGAGTTCTGCTGTTATGTGTGCGTCGCTGCCTGCGGTGCCTGGTAGGTTTTCTTCTTTGACCATTTGTTTGGCTTGTTGATTTGCTGTTATGGATGAGTTGCCGTTTAGTATTTCTATGGCGTCTGTTTTGATTGTTCTTGCTATGTCGCCCATGCCGTAAATTCGGTATGGGTGGGCTACTATGGAGACGGCGTCTATTGATTTTGCGTAATCAGCTACTTCTTGTGGACTCCATGGTTTAGGTGGTAATTCGTCGGTGCCTAGTATTAGCATGTCTCCTGCGGTTGTGCTTATTTCTACTCCTGGTATGATTAAAATGTCTGGGTAAGCGGATGCTAGCTCTATGGTTGTTTTGCATGCTCTAACTGAGTCATGGTCTGTTACTGCGGCGACTTTGATGAAGTCGTGTGCTAAGAGCATGTCCACAAGGGTTTTGGGTTGAATTAAACTATCGGATGAGTAAATTGTGTGAATATGAAGGTCTGCATATACTGTGGACATGTCATGTTGCTCCTATATGTTGGGTAATTGTTTGCATACTAAAAAAGATACAGTCATGAATAACTAGTTAAAATGTGAAAACAGGGTGTATTGCTGTTGTTGATGTTGATGTTACTTGTTTAGCTGCTTTAGTAGGGCAGCTTTAAGGTTAGTAACAAGTTGTTTGCTGCTTTCTGTTTTATTTGCTTCAACGGTTTCGAATGTTATGTTTTTTTCGGTGCATGCGTTTTTGGCTGCGTTTTTTATGTGGTTAGCCCAAAGTTTAGGGTCGTTTAGCATTGTGACGTTGTTGTATGGCATTTGTTTAATGTATGTTGCTGTTTGTTCTGCAACGTATTCAATTGTTTCTCTGTCCAGTGGTAATGCGGTTTCGTGTTGTGATAGTGGGTATACTTCATCGAGTTCTATGGGTACGATGCCGAAGGGTGCGCAGAAAATTGCGACGTGTATTTGATCTGCAATGTTTGGACCTAGTATGCGTAATAGTTGGCGGATTTTTTTCATTTCGGGTGATTTGTGAAATGGTTTGTTTCTTGTTTGTGGTAGTAGTAATAATGTTTTAGTGTTTACAGGTGGTGTGTAGCGGTTTAGTAGGCGGTCTCTGTAGTGGGTGATTTCTGGTCTTGCTAGGTCTTCGTGGTTAAAGTAGAAAAAGCCGCTGCTTTTTATGCTTGGGTTAAATGTTTCAAGTATGTCTTTGTGGTTTTTTACTCTTTTTAGGGCTGAGAGTAGTGCGGGGTGGGCGTGAGCGCGCATCTCTGTTAGTTCCCAGAGTCTGCCGTCGCGTATTGCCTGTTTAACGCGTTTAAGCTCAGCTATGCAAGCCCATAAATTATGTTCAGCGAGGAAGACTGTGCGTTCTTTTGCTGATTTAGCCATAAGTGATTTTGGTGTTTCAGCTGCACAGTTGGGGCATGTGCATGGGAAATAGTCCATTTCTTGAATGCGCCAGGTGCCATTTTCTGTCATGTATCTGCCTTCCCGGGCATACAGTGCGTATGCTGCGGAGTCGAATAGGTCGCATCCTAATGCTACGGCTATGGCAAACATTGACGGGTGACCGGCTCCGAATAAGTGTAGGGGTCGTTCTATGGGTATGCCTTTTTTGGCTGTTAGTATCATTTCTGCGAGTACGTCGTAGCGATAGTTTTCCATGACTTCTGTAGGGCTGCCTAGTGCGTGTATGTTGAAGGGTAAGTTTCCCATTTCTTTAGCGCTGGCGGCTACTAAGTCTAGGTGTTTTCCTCCTTGTACTGGGCCAACCCAGAGGATGTCGTCTCGTGTTTTAAGGTTGAAAAATTCTTTTGCGCGTTTATGTGTTTCTGCGACAGTAAGTGTTGCTTGTTCTTTAGTTACTCTCCATCCGGTGGGTATGTCAAGTATTGTTGCTATGTCTGTTCCTATGCCTTCCTCATATGCAACTATTTCTTTTTGGCTGTATTCTACGTCGCCGTAAACTAGGATTTGATATGCTCCTGAGTCTGTCATTGTGGCGCCGTTAAATTTGAGAAAATTGTGTAAGCCTTCTTCTATAGGTTTGTTTTGGTATCTTTTCTTTAAAATGTAGGCGTTTGTGATTACGGCTTCAAAACCAAAAACGTCTTTTAGTCTTTGAGGTAGAACTGGTTGTACTGAAGGGTTTATGACAGGAAATAACAGTGGGGTCTCTATTGTGCCGCTTTTAGTTTTTAATTTACCTATTCTGCCTAGTAAATCTTTTTCTTTAATTTCGAAACTCAAAGGCTAAACCTACAAACACACTTGCAGGTTATTATTAAAAGCATTACCTTATCAAGCTCTTATGTTTATGGAATAACCTTCTTTCTTACGTATCGCAGGTAATGTGTAAATTCTGCAGGGCGTCCTAGTCTGAGACTTTTCACCTTCAAATTTTTGTCACACTTCCGTTTGAGGGCGAGTTTTTTTATTTGTGGGTGTTTTTTGGTGTTTGTTTGTGGGTGTATGGTTTTTCATGTTTTTGTGTCTAAAAGGGTTCGATGTTGGTTGATGCTTGTTTATGTGTCTAGATGTTTGTGTTTGTGCGTGTTTTTGAAACGATGTGCGTAATTGTTGATAGATGACCATCAATAATGTTTAATGAGGATAAATAAACTTAAATACTGTGTGATGCTTGTTGATGTTAGGCGATACCCGTGAAAGTACTGTTTACTGTAAAAGCAGACGAACTTAAACTAGCCCAAATGCTATCCAAATTCGGAGAAAAATATCCACGCATGACATACAAACTAAACAGGCGACAAAAAGACTACCTATTAGAAGTAGACCTAAACAGCGAAGACTTGGGAGAATTCATTCGACGCTTAAACCACATAAAAGACGCCACATACAACATTGAAGAAATGCGCGGCGGCGGGCTATTAGACAAAGTTAACGTTAGCCTACTCCGCACAAACTCTGACGCGCTAGTAGGAAAAGAAGCCTTTGCAAAAACTGATATTAACATAACAGATGGCGGCATAGTCAAATTAGGAGAAGAACTCTGGATTGCAAAAACCGCAGACAACTGTACTGTAATAAAAGAAGGCACAACAGTAAGAGTGATTCGCGTAGAAGGGGTTAGCCTTATAGTAGATGGAGCGACTGATAAAGAATGTCTGGATTAGAAATTATCTTAATAATAATTGCAATAATATTTGCAGTACTAATAGTCCTAGCAAGCATGTCTCTTAAAAAAGTCAATCAATACGAGAAAGGCTTAGTAGAACGCTTCAATGCATACGCAAAAACTGTTGAACCTGGACTACGCGTAATAACACCCTTCGTCGAAAGACTATACCGCGTAAACATGCGAGAACAAGTAATAGACGTACCCCCACAGGCCATCATCACAGAAGACAACGTCGTCGTCACCATAGACGCCGTAATCTATTACCAAGTAATGGACGCCAAACGCGCCCTATACGAAATCGAAGACTTCGAATTAGCCATAGTAAAACTCGCACAAACAACACTAAGAAACATCGTAGGCGAAATGAGCCTAGATATCACCCTAACATCCCGAGAAAAAATCAACATAGACCTACGAAAAGTCCTAGACCAAGCCACAGACAAATGGGGCACAAAAGTCAACCGCATAGAACTACAAAGAATAGACCCACCACAAGACATCCAAACAGCCATGCACAAACAAAAAACAGCCGAACAAGAACGACGACAACTCCGCTTACTAGCCACAGGCCGAAAAGAAGCCGCAGAACAAGAAAAACAAGCAGCCATACTAAAAGCCCAAGGCGAAAAACAATCCTCAATACTAAGCGCAGAAGGACAAGCAATATCCGTAGAACTAATAGCAGACGCCCAAGCAAAAGCCATAAAACTAGTATCAGAATCCGCAAACCAACACTTCCGCGAAAACGCACAACTAAACAAACGCCTAGACGTAATCCGCGATACATTCTCACAACAAACTAAAGTAATAGTCCCCTCAAACGCAGACGTTCTAAACGTGCTAGGACTAGAAGGCACAACAACTACGCCAATACTCCCAATAAAAACACCAACACAGAAACAAACATCAGAAAACAAACAGTAAAAAGAGGCTAAACACTTGTCAACACCCGATACAACCCCTCTTTTATTTCCACTAGGCATCATTTTCATAGCCGCAGTTGCCATAACCTTTTTCGCACGGTTACTAAACCCGCCAAAACAAGACCTAAACCCTAAACACTACAACAGAAACACTGCATACAAACGTTATACACCACAATTTAGCCCAAAAATGGAAATCGACATGCGCTTACCCTACAAACAATTCAAAAAACTCTACCCAAACAACAAAATAACATATGACGAATACAAAAACCTACAAGTACAATCCGCATTCAAACACTCAATAAGCTCACAACAAAACTACAGAATGGTACGATAAAAACAAAATTTCGTGCTACCTGATCTTTTTCACCTTTGACTATTGCAAAACTTAATAAAAAAATAGCTGTGAGGCTATAAGCCTCTATTTTTTTTGGGGTTATTCAACGAGTTTCTTTTTCGCTTGAGCTATTATGTCTACTGTTTGATCTCTCCACGCTTCAAAGCCTACAGGTGTTGCTGGATATGTGTTATAGTGCGCACGCAGCTCTTTCATAGTAGAAACTGTTAAGTGAAGTTTATTTAAGAAGCCTATGCGTCTTATGCCTCTAAAGACTCTTTTCGCAGTCTCTGTTATGTTAAGCTTAAATTCATCTCCCATGCCTGCTTTTAATACGTCGTCTTCTGTCATAAGCTTCTGATTCATACCATAGTTCAAATCATCATCACTACAGGAGAGCAAGAATAACTTGAAAATATCCAGTGTCCCCTGCTTCTTACCATAAGTATCAATGTACTGCTTATTGTAACCCCATAGCGCTTCCTTAGTTGGCTCACCCTTGCTCAAAGCTTCAATTATCTGCTTCCCAGCAAAATGACCGCTTAACATTGAAGGACCAATACCGCCACCGTGAATTGGATTAACTAGGGAGGCGGCATCTCCTATTATGACAACACCGTTGCTTACCATGTTATCTAATGGTCTGCGGACAGGATCAAACCATGAGCCGCCGGTTAAAATTTGTGAACCGTTAAACATTGGTTTTTTAAAGGCTGTTTCGTAGAGTTGCTCTTTTGGGTTAGGATAGCCTGATTTGCGCATAAGTGCTCCTATGCCTACATTTACGCGTGCGCCGCCTTTGGGGAAGATCCAAATGTAGCCACCTGGCGAAGCCTTTTGGTTTAGGTAAATTTCGCAGTATTTTGTATTTTCTGATTCTTGCTTAAGCTGGCGTATTTCACGGTAACATGCTTCTACATCTTCATTATCTATTTCCTGATCTATACCTAAAACGTCTGGCAATTGCTTACGCACCATACCAAAAAAGCCGGTTGCATCTATGACAACTTTGCTACGTAATTCCACATTTTCATTAGTTATCATGTTCTTAGCAGATATACCAACTACCGCATTTTTCTCAATTATAGGCGTGCGGAAATTTGTGCTATCTAACAGTTGCGCTCCTTTATCTGTAGCTTTTTTTAGCAGCCATTGTCCAAATAGGTGCCTGTTTAATATGTAGCCTTTAAAGTCGTTGTCTGCTACGGTAAATATGGTGTTTTCGTCTGGGGAGTAAATTTTCATGCCGTCAATTTTCGCTTCTAATTCGCCGCCGTTGGGTTTTTCAAGACCTAAAAATGTTAGGTGATGTTCTCCTAAGGCGTCTCCGCAGATTTTTTCTCCAATATTTTCACGTTTATTTTTTTCTACTATGCCTACTTTTAAGCCTGATTCAGCGATTGTTTTTGCCGCAATACAGCCTGCGGTTCCTGCTCCCACGATTATTACGTCAAATTTTTCCATGTTCATAATCTCCAAGTTAATCTGATGTACTTTGTATACTATGTTGTATTAGTAAAGCTTTATAAATTGTAAAGTAAGTCCAAATACACCAAGTGTATCTCAACATGAATGCACCCCTAAGTTTAAGCGCAGAATTCCGCAAAATAGTCGAAGCCCAAATGGATAGAACAATACAAGGTATAGAAGTCACCTTTTTTACAATAATGGAAAAACAAAAAATAACCCCACAAGAAGTAAAAGAAGAACTAGACAGCCTACAAGAAAACTTTACCGTACTATTCCAAAAATGGAGCCTAGAAATCCTCTACACATTACTACTCAAAAAAACCAGCGGCTTTGGCGGACTAAAAAAAGTTTTAGAAGTAAACTCACGCACACTATCTGATAAGCTAAAACTGCTAAACTCACGAGGATACATAGAACGCAATGTACAAACAGGACCACCCCTACGCGTAACATACACCCTATCCACTAAAGGAAAAAACACCGTACTACTAGCCCTACCCTTACTATATTACTCAACAGCTACATAACAACCTCTAAACCAGCTGCTTTTTTACAATTCTTGGCAAACTCGTCGTTTCCTTTACAGTTTCAAAAACCATACACGTCAAAGTCTTCTGCAAACCATTAATACGCCTTAACTTGTCTACAACAAACTTACCCACATCATTAACATTCTCAGCCCTAATCTTAATTAACAAATCCCAATCACCTGCAATCACATGCACTTCTTGCACTTCAACAAAACAAGCTATTTCCTCAGCCACTTCCCGCTGCGTAATTAGTGTTCCCTCCACCTTACTACCATACGAAACAGCCGCCAAAATGAAGGCTGCAGTTGTCAGGTTTAGTTTTTCGGCGGAAAGTATGGCGCGGTACTGTTTAATTATGCCTAATTCTTCCATGCGTTTGATTTTTGCGAAAACTGTGGTTATGGGGATGTTAATTTTTTTGGCCATTTGATTAGCTGTTAGTTTGCTATCTTCTTGTATTAGTGCTAAAATCGATAGGTCTTTATCATCCAACTTGAAGCTCATATGTAAAAATTACAACTTTTTAGTATATAAACATGTTTTTTTGTAAAATAAACAAGAATTAAATAAAAAATTTCTTATATCTGCCGCATCTATATTTAATCAATAAATAGCCGAGTAGACTGAAAGCATATGACTGACATTTCGCCTCCTAAGTCGCTAGACCAGCTAACAGGTCAAGAAATTGAAAAAAAAGCAAACATAGGAAAAATAGCAACATACACCATAGGAAACCTAACCTCTACGTACGTAAAAGAAGGCTTCCAATGGCTCCTACCCGTAGTCTTAAGCCAAAGCACAGACCCCCTATGGCCAGACCCAAATGCGTCAATTGAAACAAGAATAGAAGTTGACATCTACGGAAAACCCGTACGCACAATGTCTAGCATGATTGTCCACAAGTTAGTAGCCATCTCTACAGTTTACCCAAAATTATTCGTTCTCGCTCCAAACATTCGCATAGAAAAATCCGACCGTGGAAAAACTGGAAAACACATATATGAATTTACACAGCTTGACTTTGAAATCCAAAACGCTACATCAAAAACCGTTTTTACAACAGTTGAAAACGCACTATACACACTAATTGAAGGCTTAAAGAGCGACATGAAAGAAACCCTAGCAGCTATTAACCGCCTTGACAAACTCCCCACTCTGGAAAGACCATTTAAAATTTTTGACCGCGAAGATCTTGAAGCCAAATACGGCGAAACATGGGAAGCTGATATAACATCTGAGATTACCCAGCCTGTTTGGGTTACAAACCTTCCACGTGAATTCTATGATTTTGAAGACTTTTCAACAGGCAAATGGGATAACTATGATCTGCTAATGCCCAACTTTGGAGAAGTACTCTCAGGCTCCAGACGGGAATGTGATTATCATAAGATACTTAAGAAAATGGAGCAGCACGGTGTGCGAAAGGAAAATTATTCATTAATTATCCAGATGGCTAAGGAGGGTCGTTTAAAACCGTCTGCTGGTGCAGGGCTTGGAGTTGAACGCATCGTTGGGTATATTACAGGCGTAACACATATCGCTGAGTGTCAACCCTTTCCGAGGGTACCCGGCATAGTAAATGAACTATAAGATTGAGGAAAATTGTATGAATCCGTATCTAGAAGCTTTACAATCTAAACTAAGTTTATCTGACTTTAAAAAACTCTGTGCTATTGACAATCCAAATGTGCATGAGTTTATTGCAAAAGAAAGTGACCTATGTCATCCTGAAAAAATTTTTATCTGCAGTGACAGCGCTGAAGATCTTGAATATGTCCGTAAACAGGCTGTAGCTGCTGGAGAAGAAAAAGCCACTTTAGACTTAGAAGGACACACTGTGCATTTTGACGGAGAGCAAGATCAAGGACGAGACCGTCAGGCAACTAAATACCTAGTTGCTAAGGGTGCCACGTTAAGCAAAGCACTCAATCAGATGGATAGACAAGAGGGTCTTGTAGAAGTTAGAGGACTACTTCGAAATGTCATGATTGGCAAAACCATGATTGTCCGCTTTATTGCATTAGGTCCCGCTGACTCTGTCTTTACAATTCTAGGATTACAATGCACTGACTCATGGTATGTCGCACACACAGAATCACTACTATACAGATGTGGTTATGACCAGTTTGTAAAAGCCGGAAATAAAACTGATTTTCTTAAAGTTGTCCACTCTTCAGGCAACGTCAACAGCGACATGGTAAGCGTAGACTACAACAAAAAAGCCATCTGCATTGACCACATGGACAACACCATATACAGCGTAAACACACAATACGCAGGCAACAGCGTCGGCTTCAAAAAACTAGCATTCCGCCTTGCAATACGTAAAGCAAGCAGCGAGGGCTGGCTAGCAGAACACATGCTACTTATGGGCGTCTACGGTCCAAACAAACGAAAAACATACTTCGCAGGAGCCTTCCCAAGTGCCTGTGGTAAAACCTCGACTGCAATGTTACCGGGTGAAACTATTCTTGGCGATGACATTGCCTACATCCACAGTATAGACGATATAGCTCGTGCGGTAAATGTTGAAAGCGGAATTTTTGGCATTATACAAGATGTAAAAGAAAAAGACGATGCGCTAATTTGGAAAGTTTTAACAACACCTGGAGAAGTGGTATTCTCCAACATTTTAGTCAAAGACGGCAAGCCATACTGGCTAGGCATGGGTAAAGAATTGCCCAAAGACGGCTTAAACTATACCGGGCAATGGTTTGAAGGCAAGAAAAATGAAGCCGGTGTAGAAGTGACTGCAGCGCATAAAAATGCGCGCTACGCCGTAGCTCTATCAGCTCTAGAAAACGTTGATCCTGAACTTAACAACCCCAACGGTGTAGAGTTAGGTGGTATAATGTATGGTGGAAGAGATGCTAAAGCCTATGTGCCCGTTCAGCAAAGCTACAGCTGGGAACACGGTATCATAGCCTATGGTGCGTCCTTGGAGACAGAAACTACTTTTGCAACAATCGGTAAAGAAGGCGTACCAGAAATCAACATGATGAGCATTCAAGACTTTATATCCATTCCACTTGGCAAAAATGTTAGCAACAACTTGGAATTTGGACAAAAACTCAAAAAACAACCCATAGTTTTTGGCGTAAACTATTTCCTACGTGGAATCGAAGATGGCAAATACCTAAACAGTCCACGCGACAAACACGTCTGGGTAAAATGGATGGAACGCAGAGTCCACAACGAAGTCGATGTAATAAAAACACCAACAGGTCTTATACCAAAATATGAAGATCTGAAAACCCTCTTCAAAGAAGTTCTAGATAAAGACTACGCAAAAGAAGACTACATTAAACAATTCACCATACGCGTACCTGAAAATTTGGCAAAAATTGAACGCGTCTCCAAATTCTACCAAGAAAACGTCACAGACATACCATTAGAAATGTTCGGTCAACTATACAAACAACGCGAACGCCTACTAGATGCACAAGCAAAATACGGCGACTATATCTCTCCAGAAAAATTCCAATAAACCTGTGGGATTCCCACAACATTTTCTTCTATTTAACAATTTTTTTGTTCTCTAAAGAAACACTTAATTTTAGCTTTCCATTATTGTGCAGCTGATCATTATGCATGTTGAAACTTTTCCAGTTGGTATGCTTCAAACAAATTGTTATGTTGTACATTGTACGGAAACAAAAGAAGCAATAATTATCGATCCTGGGTTACATTTAGATATTGAAACTCAACCAATTTTTAACTATATTGATAAAGAGATGCTTAAAATAAAATTTATAGTTAACACCCATGGTCATTATGATCACATAGATGGCGATAGTTTAATGCAGCAAAAATATGCTGTACCTCTATGTATTCATGAACGTGACGCTTATTTATTGGAGCGACTAGGCAATCGTGATGCATCATCAGATGTATTACTTAAAGACGGTGATAGGGTCTTATTTGGTAACGTTTGTCTAAATGTTATGCATACACCAGGTCATACAATGGGTAGCGTTTGTCTTATTAGTGATAAAAACGACGTAATGTTTTCTGGGGATACTTTATTTGCTGAAAGTATTGGCAGAACAGATTTTGCTGAAAGCTCACCTGAGGATATGAATGTAACGTTGCAAAAATTAGCCCGTTTACCTGACACTTTACTCGTCTATCCCGGACATGAAGAAACTACTTCAATGAGTAAAGAGAAAAATACAAACCCATTTTTAGCAAACTTGTAAAACACATTTTTGCCTTCCTCTCTGTTTACGAGTCTATCTACAGATGCAAATAGTGTGTATGCGGTAAGTAGAGCATGGAAAGCTGATTCCATAGGGGTGTTTTTGCTATTTTGTGCTAACGGATAGCACGATATGTTCTATGACCTTTGGAACAATGAGAGATGTATTATTTTTTTGCTTAACGGAAAGGTTAAGGTTTTTATGGTAATCATATTTAACTATGTTAAGGTTTGCGTATTGAGTAAATTATTTGGTAGTTCTGGGGTTCGTGGTTTGGTTAATGTTGAATTGACGCCTGTATTAGCGTGTAGTGTGGGTTCAGCAGTGGCGACTTTTGCTAAAGCTAAATGTGCTGTTGTGGCGTGTGATACTCGCGTTTCAGGCGATATGATTCAAGAGGCTCTAGTTTCTGGTCTACTTTCTTGTGGGGTAACTGTTTATCTAGTTGGTATGGTACCGACACCTGTTTTGGCGTATGTTACTCATGTTTTAGGGGCTGATGTTGGTTTTATGATAACGGCGTCGCATAATCCGCCGCAGTATAATGGTATTAAAGTTTTTAATTCTAAAGCTCTCTCATATGTGGACTCTGAGCAGGATGCTGTGGAGAGGATTATTTCTGAGAAGAGTTATGCGTTGGCTGATTGGCGTTGTTTGGGTAAAACGGTTTCTTATGATGCTTGTTCTGTTTATCTTGATATGATACAGCGTGTTGTTTCTTTGCGTAAGCGGTGGCATGTTGTTGTTGACTCGGGTTGTGGTGCGGCGTGTAGTGTTGCTCCGCAAATGTTTAAGATGCTTGGCTGTAAGGTAACGGTTTTAAATGGTCAGCCTGATGGGCATTTTCCTGCTAGGACAAGTGAGCCTACGGCTAAATCTCTTGAGGTTCTATCTAAAACTGTTTGTGCTCTTGGTGCCGATATAGGTGTTGCCTTTGATGGTGATGCTGACCGTGTAGCTTTTGTTGATGAACAGGGCGTTTTTGTTAATTTCGATCAAGCCCTAGCTGCTTACAGTTCTTATGCTTTAAAGCAGAATGATAACAACGGGGCTGCTGGTGTTGGTGGTGTTGGTAGTGGTAGTAGGGTGGTTGTTACTAGTGTTGAGGCGTCTATGTGTGTTGAGTCTATGGTGGAGTGTTTGGGTGGTAGTGTTGTGCGTACGAGGGTGGGTGATGTTTATATTTCTGAGGCTATAGAGCGTGATGGTGCGGTTTTTGGTGGGGAGCCTTGTGGTGCTTGGGTGCATCCGTTGCATCATTATTGTCCTGATGGTCTTTTGTCGGCTGTGCTTTTTTTGAAGGCTGTAGAGTTTGAGGGGCGGTCTGTTAGTGAGTTTGTAGGTAAAATTCCAAAGTATATAATATTGCGTGAAAATGTTGTCTGTCCTAATGAGGTAAAGGCGAAGACTATTACAGGTATTGAGGTTGTGTTGAAGGATGAGTTTTGTAATAGTTATACAGATTTTTCAAATATAGACGGTGTGCGCTTAGCTTTTAAAAATAGTTGGTTATTAATTCGTGCGTCTGGAACTGAACCTCTAATTCGGCTAACTGTTGAAGGGGAATCTGATGCTGTAGCAAAAGAGTTAATGCATAAAGCTACTGTTTTACTACGTAGGCAAATTGAGGGGAATTAATGAAAGCTGTTATATTAGCTGCTGGTGAAGGACAAAGACTTCAGCCGTTAACGTCTACGCGTCCTAAGCATATGATTACCTTAACGGGTAAGCCTATTTTGCAGTTCTGTCTTGACGCAGTAAAGACCTCTGGGATTTCTGATGTTATAGTTATCACTAATTATATGGGTGATAAAATTAAGGCGTACTTTGGCGATGGCAGCAGTCAGGGTTTAAAAATTAGTTATGTTGAACAGAAGGAAATTTTAGGTACAGGTAATGCTGTTTTATCTGTGGAATCATTAATTGATGACCCATTTGTGCTGATTTATGGTGATTTGCTATTTACGCAAGATACAATAAAACAAGTAGTTGACTTATACGTTAAGGAAAAGCCTGAAGCAGTTATGGCTGCTGTTTCAGTGGATAAGCCTGAAAATTATGGCTTACTAGAGTTGGTTGATGGTAAAAAGCTTGGACGTATTATAGAGAAACCTAAGCTTGGTGAGTTGTCTTCAAATTTAGTAAATGCCGGTATCTATGTGTTTTCTAAAGATATTTTCAAAAAATTATATGATGTCAAGGAGTCTTTACGGGGTGAGTGGGAGTTAACTGATGCGTTGACAATGTTGGCGTCTGATGGTAAAGTGGTGTTAATTGAGGAGCTTGGAAGGGATGCTTGGTTTGATATAGGTAGGCCCTGGGATTTGCTTGATGCAAATATTTGGGCTTTGAAGCATTTTGAGCATCAAGTTTTGGGTACCGTAGAAGAGGGGGCTCATGTTGTAGGGTCTGTGCATGTGGCAAAGTCTGCTCGTGTACGTTCAGGTGCATATATTGAAGGTCCTGTTTTTATAGATGAAGAGGCTGATGTTGGACCTAACTGTTTTATTCGCTCAGGTACTAGCCTTGGTAAAAAAACTCGTGTAGGTAATGCTGTTGAAATAAAAAATAGCATACTTATGGATGGAACCCATGTTGGGCACCTCTCATATGTTGGTGATAGTGTAATTGGTGAGAGATGTAACTTTGGTGCAGGCACAATAACTGCAAATCTGCGCTTCGATGACGGCACAATCAAAATGACCATTAAAGATAAAGTGATGGATACAGGTAGGCGCAAGTTTGGCGTGGTTTTAGGTGATAATGTAAAAACAGGAATTAAAGCATCCTTTATGCCTGGCGTGAAAGTAGGTGCTAACGCTTGTGTTGGAGCAAACTTTATGGTTACTCATGACTTACCTGACAATTCAATAGCTATGTTAAAGCAGCAAGAAACTGTGAAGGTAAGAGAAAACTAGTGTCTGTAATGTGTCATTGTTTGTTAATTTTAAGGTAAGCGCAATTACTTGGCTAGTAGTTGTATCTTATTGTTGTTATTGGCTGTTTGGTCTTTGGGTAGAATGACATATATAATTATTTTTTATTTTTGTTTGTGGAGATTTGAAAACATGGAGATGCCGCAGACAAAGTTTACGTGGAAAACAGTGGTTTTTCCATTTATTGGTATTGCCGCTTTTCTTATCTACCTATACTTTTTTCATGTTGATATACCTGCAATTGTAACTACTTTGAAAACTATTAATCTCCTGCCTTACGTGATTGCAGTTGTCTTAAGTCTTCTTGAGATTCTGTTTTTTTCCCTTTCTTGGCGGGTGCTTGCAAATTTTTTACGTATTAAATTATCTGCTATACGATCTTATCTTCTTGTATGGTATGGCATATTTGTAGACACCCTAATTCCTGCTGAAGCAGTTAGTGGCGAGTTAGTACGGGCATATCAGATAACAAAAGAGCAAGGTAACAGTAAATGTGGACCGGCGTTAGCTTCCCTTGTGGTTCAACGCTTTTTAGGTATGGGCGTAAACATTGCCATACTTATAGTTGGTATAGCGCTCCTCTTTACAGGCAATCAAACGCCCCTCACAAGCATAGTTTTTAATTCCATTCTTCTAATCACTGTTGGAATTTCCGTATCACTGATAGCTTTAATTGTATTAGCGTTTAAAGAACAATGGACAACAAAACTGCTCAATTGGATAATAAAAACAGTTAAATTTCTAAGTCGAGGACGTTGGAGTCTTAATCAACTTAGCCAAAGTGTACATCAAATAATTCAAAGTTTTCATGAGTCAATAAACGAATTCAAAAACAAACCTAAACCCCTGCTAATTTCTCTTCTCTATCTAATAATAACTTGGGTTTTCAGCCTAAGCGCACAATATCTTGTCTTTATGTCTTTAGGCATTTCAGTTTCCTGGAGCATGATTACTATAACTGCCGCGATAGTTCTAGCTGTAAAAGCTATACCCATTGGAATCCCATTCGAAGTAGGTATCCCTGAGGCGACCATGACAACACTCTATATGGCTTTCGGCATTGATCCAGCTATTGCCGCTACAGCTACAATATTGTCAAGACTCTTCACTCTTTGGTTACGCTTTTTCATAGGTTTTGCTGCACAACAATGGCTAACCTTAAAACCGATTATAAATTCCTCCTTAAACAAGCCAGAAATATAATTGAAAGCTAAAGCGTGAACAATTTTCAAACTTTTTTGACATGAAGAATGTTGGGTGTTTTTGAAGATTTTAAGTGAGTATTTAGTGTAAAAATGTCTGTAAACGGTGTTTTGATGTTTGTTATTTTTCTCTTTTGGATATACACAGAAATTAATGCAGTATACGAAGAGTTTTGTTGAAGATTTGGCGTTTTTTTAATGTATTTTAATTTTTCTTATATTTTTTGTTTTTAGCTATCTTGTGAGTGGTAACCTGCAAATTGGTTTTGAGAAAATTTTTAGTTGTTTAAATGCAAATGCTAAAATATGTTGCTGTAGGTCATTTGTGACTTAATGAAAAATGAGCTTTAAGAAAAATGTTTACATTGTGTCTTAAAGCGGTGTGTGCGAGGCAAGCAACATTTTTTGTTATCTGCATTAGGCGTTAAAATGTATATGGTTGTAGGAGTGAAAAGTGTTGAATGTGAATAGGCGTACGGTGTTTCTTTGGTGTAATGCTATTTTTACTGTTTTTGTTATTTTGGCTATGTATATCTATAGAGGGAACTGGCTGGAATTTGAGTGGTATTTTGTAGTGGTATCTCTTTATGGTTTATTTGCTCTGATTTTGTCTCTTTTCCATTATATTGGTGCTTACAGGTATCATTCTGTTCCTGATAGTGGGCATCGTCCTTTTGTGTATGTTATTGTGTCCGCGTATAATGAAGCAAAATTGATAGGTAAAACTATAGATTCGATATTGCATTCTGATTATCCGCAGGAAAAGTTGCAATTAATAGTGGCTGATGATGGTAGCACAGATGATACTTATGCAGTGGTGCAGGCGAAAAATGCTGAGTATGGTAATAGGTTTAAAGTGTATTTGAGTGCTAAAAATTTGGGTAAGCGTCGTACTGTTGCTATGGCTGTTAAACATTTTTGTACTATTAACGATGCTGTTTTAGTGTTTGTAGATAGTGACGCGTGTGTAGCGTCTGATGCTATTCGTATGCTTGTGCAGCCTTTTGTTGATTCTGCAGTGTATAGTGTGTGTGGTAATGCGGTTGTGGTAAATAATACTACGTTAATTGCAAAGTTTCAAAAGAGTTGGTATGCTGGCGCGTTTAGGATTCGTCGGGCGTCTGAAAGTTTAGTTGATATAGTTATGTGCTGTTCAGGTGTGTTCTCAGCTTATCGGTTGGATAAAATTTTTCTAATTTTGGATGATTGGGTTAATGAAACATTTCTTGGTAAACATGTTATTGCCGGTGATGATAGCAGGTTAACTAATAGTGCTTCTTTAAAGCTTGGTGGTAAGAGTGTGTTTCAGGAAACAGCCTATGTATATACAGTTGTGCCAAATACTTTGAAGGCTTTTATTAAACAGCAAACTCGTTGGGGACGTAATAGTTTGCGTAGATTTGTGTATGCGGCATCATTTTTTTACAGAAAATCTTGGGCGCAAATTTTTATTTTTTATTGTACCTTATTTATTGCTTTAGTGTCTCCGTTTGCTCTATTTGCAGGCTTTATTGGGTTATTCTTATGGGGTGGTTGGTCAGGTGTTGTGATATATTTTTCAAGTTTAATCTTGTTTTCTATGCTTTATGCAATGACTGATAAATTATTAGTGTCCTATTTCACGTGGAAAGATTTCTTGTTTCGATGTGGGTTCTTTGTGTTAATGGTTCTGCTTAGTTTCGTATATCTATACGCATACTTAACGCCGTGGAAAGGCACCGTTTGGGGTACACGTTAACTAGTTTCTATTTTCTTTTTTCTACTTGTTGATTATTTATTGTGTGTAAATTTTTTATTTCGCATTTACTTCTTTGTGCTGTAAATTTGTGTCTTAATCATTTACCCATTCTACTATAAGCATTATTTCTAAGTGTGTATCTTTGAAATATTTGTCAAGCGTATCCGAGGTTTCGAAAAACAAAAGTCTGCTGTTGCAAGAACTGCAATTCATTAACATCGTTTTTAGTTAATTTCATGATTGATAGTGGTCATTTAAACATGAACACTTTGTTATGGCCGGTAAATAGCACTTTAAAAATTTGCTATTTCTTTTTTTCTTCTATAATGCCTGCTAAAATAAGTAATTTTCTTACTTCTTCTCTATCGGCTCTTTCTTTTTCTTCTTTAGTAAATTCCATGATATTCCTCTTACAAAGCTGCTTAGACGAGGTCTTAAAGCCATTGTTCTTTCAATTGATTTACTATTTATATTAGAATATTGCGGTTTATATGATTTTTTTCTCCAATAATTAGCAGCTTTTCTTCTGTTTTCTCTAATAAACTGTTAAGAAAAACTATATTGTTATGGCTGGTGTATGGTGTATGGTAAAACAGTGGTAGACTTGTAAAAAAATGCCAGATATTTTGTCGAGTGTGTTAGACGATATTGGTGGTCAAAAATTGTGTGTTAAGGTGTGTGTTTGTTTGATGAAAAGTGTTATTAGTTTAATGTTGGCTTCTTTTGTTTAGGGTGGATATGTTTGCTAGTTGCAGGTGTTGATGAAGCTGGGCGAGGTTGTGTTATTGGGCCTCTAGTTGTTGCGGGTGTTGTTATGTCTGATGAGAAACTATCTGGTCTTGCTGCTCTTGGTGTTAAGGATTCTAAGCTTTTAACTCCTCAAAAGCGAGAATTGTTTTTTAACGAAATTATTGCGTTGGCACATGATTTTAAGGTAGTCAAAGTTTCTCCTTTTGAAATTGATAAAGCTGTTGAATGCAAAATACCTCTGCATAAGCTTAATCGTTTAGAAGCTAAAACTATGGCAAAAGTTATAGAACATCTCTCCCCAAATCAGGTCTATGTTGATGCCGCCGACATATTTGAGGAGCGATTTGCAACACATATACGTGAATGCCTCCCCGCAGATGTTAACCCAGAAATTGTTTCACAACATAAAGCTGATAAACTTTACCCCATAGTCTCTGCAGCTTCTATACTTGCTAAAGTAGAGCGCGACCGAGAAATTGAACTTTTAAAAAACGACCTAGGCGACTTTGGCAGTGGTTATCTGCATGATAAAAAGACTACGAGCTTTCTTGTTGAATGGCTAAAAACCAACAAAGACTATCCCTTGTGTGTGCGAAAATCTTGGAAGCCTGTTAAAAAAGCGTTAAGTGAACGTGATACTGTGCAACAGAAACTGTTTTAAGCACCCTGCAGAGTTTTAACATAGAAAAGCTATGACAACATTTACCTTAATAATTTATGACGCACCCATTGCAAAAGAGCGTGCGCTATCCGCTCTACGCTTCGCCTGGACAGCAGATCTCGAAGGACATAAAGTTCAAATTTGGCTATTTGAAAACGGCGTATACTTGGCAAAGAAAAACCAAAAACCCCCACAAGGATTAACCAATTATGGACAGCTGCTAGAAGACCTTGTTAAAAACGGTGTTGAAGTAAAAGCCTGTGTAGTCTGCGCAGAAGCACGCGGCGTTACTCCTAACGAGTTAATTGACGGAGTTAAAATTGCAACAATCCACGAACTAATAGAGTGGACTGCTAATAGCGATAAAACAATAACCTTCTAGACGTGACTCCCCGTGAGTGTTGAAAAATTAGATGTCAAAGGCAAAATGTGCCCAATACCTGTAGCATTAACCAAACGCAAACTAGCAGAAATGCAAGCAGGACAAACATTAGAAATTACAGGCGAAGGCGAACTGGAATTTGACAACATACAACGCTGGCTAAAAAACAACGGATACCAAATAATCGAAACATCAAAAGACAACAATAACGAATTCAAAATATCCACAACAAAACACTAACAACTCCTCTTTTAACAAACCCGACAACTCCTTACCACAAAAATATGCCAAGATTCTATAGAAGACAAAAAGAGCTCTAAATATAATAGCTCTCCATTAAAACTATGACATCTCCCATTAGAATTCTCACCACCCATTCAAACAACCACTTACTACATACACTCTTTATAGTGAAAATTACACCTACTCATAGCGAGTTACGTACATATCAAGTATACAATGTGTCTCCTGAGCTTTTTGTAACGTGAGTAATCTGCAAAACATTTTACACTTGTACATACACATTTTATGTATTGCACTAACTAATTATTTCTACATACCAGTAAATATGCCAGATAACTCAATTCTAAATTCTGCTGATATCGGATAATATTCGCCATTACCGCCAGATGGATATAAATAAGCAAAAGATTTCGCAATACGATAATCCCCAGCACTTAACGCCCCTAACCACCATTCCCATTCTATTTCCAACTCAGTTACACTATTTCCTCTCAGAAAAATCAATTCCGAAGTCCATACATCACCATACCCATTAATGCTTAGCACTCTCTCCCAGTGATCATCAATCTTTCTTTCTACCCAATAAGGCGAACCATATGCATAGTTGTTCGATGCCACATTTTTCATCACTAAAGTAAGCCCAACATTAGACACAGTATCTTTTTTTACCTCAAGAACAATTCCTCGCACAGGATCTTCTATAACATTACTTGAATCTCTAAACATTGAAATACATAATAACCCACATAACACAAATGCTATACATACAACAAGTATTACCACAAAACCTTTTGTGTTCATAACTACCCAACATCTACAAACGCATGCCTGCCTTATATATGCTGTTTACAGTATAAGCGTTACCACATTCAACATGTTTACACACACTTTTTTTAAACTGTTCTCTATGGAGAACATTTTGAGGCGTTTTTGTTCTCGGGGGAGTATTATATACTCTATTGATGTAATAAAAAATGGTGAAAAACCAATGAGTGAAAAAAACAAAAATGGAAATAGAAAAAAACTGATAACTTCAATTGCGCTCGTTATAACAATTGGAATAGCAACGATTATACCTTTAGCGTTCTTTATGAGTGGTACTAATACTGTGAAAGCGCAGCAATCTGTTACGGATTCACTGTTTAACATAGACATACCTTGTGCATACTATAATGCCGATGTAACCTACAATGTGGAAATCAATAGCATGATCGATGGTAGGCATAGCGTATTTGATGCGTGGTATCGTGATGCAGCAGTAATTGCTGTTCAACCCTCAATTAATTATGACGCCTTAGACAATGACACAGTTGCTAGAATTGAATACTTTGAATATACAGTCTACACTGATAATTTACAGCTTCAGAAATCGTACTCTTACTTTGCCTTTAATGAAAAAGCATTTGATCAATACAACGATGGACCCAGTGCGTATTTTGCCATGAATTATTATACCGAAAATATGCGATCTCACCTAAGAGATGGTGACTACTTTGGTGGTTTTAGTGTAACTGACCCCGAGGATCCAATGATAGTATGGGTAGCTGGTAATCATGCGAATCGTGGATATGGAGCAGATGAAACAATAGATGAAACATATCGTAATATTTTAGCGGAAGTAGAAAGCACACAGACAATATATCTTGACATCAGACGAGTTGCATATGTCTCCATTAGTGTCGATGGTACGATGATGGTAGTGGAAGATAACAAAATCATACAGCATTTAGAGTTGACGAAAAACGACGAGGGTTTCATGTTTGGCACCCCCGCAGATATACCAGTAGAGGTTTACTCTGGACGACAAAGAGAATATTACTTTGGACTACCAACAATTCCGTATAAAGGCACAGATGTTCCAGAGGAACTTTGGTCTACAGTATGGCCTGACATCTTTGGAGAGTAACACTTGTTACGATCCCTACAGCCGCGTAATGGTGACAAAAGATGACTGCCAATGAGCTTGAAGGTAATACATTAAACGTCTATGTGTACATTGTTCGTGCGGGTGAGCCTGTGGGGACTAGGGATGTTACTAGGGGTGCAGAGCTTAGCAGTACTAGTGTTGCGTATCGTCATCTTCAAAAGCTTGAAAATTTGGGGTTGATAGAGAAAAACAGCTACGGCAACTACCTTTTAAAGCAGAAAGTTAACATCAGCGGGTATGTGTGGGTCGGCAATTACCTTATGCCTCGTTTGATGTTTTATTCCTTCTTTTTTTTGGGTGCGTTTGCCGCAGAAGTAAGTATGATATTGCTTAGTTTAGTTATTAAAAGTTTAGTAGTTGAAACGAGTTTCTGGTTTTTAACAGTTATGAATTTTGTTGTGGTGATTATGTTCTTTATAGAGGGGCTTCCCCTGTATCGTAAGTTAAATAATAAGCGCGTTCGGCAAGATTATAGGGATGTTGAATAATCTTTTTATGTTTGTTGTTGTCTGTTTATGTTGTGATGTTGTATGTTTTGTTTGTGGGGTTAAATCTTTTTATTTTTCTTTCTAGTTTTTTCTTTTAGGTGAGATATGTCTTGAGTTATAGGTTGACTAAGGCTGTTCCTGTTCATGGTTGTAGTTGTAAGCTTCCTCAGTATCAGTTGGGTGGTTTGTTGGAGAAGGCTGGTTTGGTTGGGGGTTATGGTGAGGTTGTGTTGGCTGGTGCTTGGGAGAATAGTAGTGTTGTTAAAGTTGTTGATGGTTTTGTTGTTTTGAATACTCTTGATTTTTTTACGCCTATGGTGGATGAGCCTGAGGTTCAGGGTCGTATTGCTGCGTGTAATGTTACAAGTGACATTTACACTTTAGGTGTGACTAACATAGTTAGTTTGCTTACTATAATGGCTTATCCTGAGGGTATGCCTGATGAGTTGGCTGTTGGTATGTTGAAGGGGTTGAATGATTTTTGTCGTGAAATGGGTATACCTTTGACTGGTGGGCATACAACTCGGAATCCTTGGCCTTTGATAGGTGGTGCGGCTACGGGTGTGCATGGTGTGGATGGTTTGGTGTATACTCGTGGGGCTCAGGTGGGTGATTTGTTGTTTCTAACTAAGCCTTTAGGTATAGCGCCTGCTATGGCTGCGTATCGTTTGTGTAAAGAGGAAGGTGGTGAGGGTAAAGAGTTGCTTGCAGATGTTTCTGCAGAGTTAGTCGAAAACGCCATATCTACTGCTATAGATGGTATGACTTCTTCTAACAAGTCGGTTGCGCAGGTAATGCAAAAAGTGCCTATACATGCGGCTACAGATGTTACAGGGTTTGGCTTAAAGGGGCACTCAGCAAACATGGCTATGTTAAGTAATGTTGATGTAATAATTGATAACCTCTATGTAATCCGCGGTACACCCGTCTTAGCTGAGCAATTAGGGTATCCGCTTTTGACAGGTGAGGCTAAAGAAACCGCGGGCGGTATATTAATGGCTGTTTCTAAAGAAAACGCTGATGACCTTCAAAGCGAGTTTGACAAGCATAAAGTTTGCTACTGCAAAGTAGGCTATGTAGCCGAAGGCAACGGCGGCGTTCACATATTGGAAAACGCAAAAATAACTGAAACAGACCCTTAAACAAAAAAATAACCCCTGTTATTGCTGCGGTGTCTGTTTTTGCTTTTTACCAAAAGTATTATAACATAGCCGTGTTACTATAATATCAGATATTAATCAAGTAACAAATTCATTGCGAGTTTACTCGCTTGATTAACTACTAACTAAAATAAAATAAAACTTACAAATATTCAGGAAGGTGCACATTTACGGGAACATCACAAATATTTACTATAAAGTATGTTATCCATGCTAAATTTGAAATTGACGGTGTCGTCGAAAAACCCGATGTAATAGGGGCAGTTTTCGGACAAACAGAAGGACTTTTCGGATCAGAACTTGACCTACGAGAACTACAAAAAACCGGACGCATCGGCAGAATCGAAATAGACCTATACTCCAAAAACGACCGCACAAACGGCTCAATAACAATACCTACAAGCCTAGACCGCGTCTCTACAGCACTAATAACCGCAAGCATAGAAAGCATAAACCGCATAGGTCCATGCGGCTCAAAAGTAACCCTCGAAAAAATCGAAGACATACGCGAAGCCAGACGAAAAGTCATAATCGACCGCGCCAAAGAAATCCTCCACAGATGGAACATAGAAGCCCTACCCAGCGTTGACGAAGTCTACAAAGAAATCAGCGAAACCATAAAAGTCGGCAAAGTAGAAAAATTCGGTCCAGAAGACCTACCAGCAGGACCAACACTTGAAACCTCACGCGAAATAATAGTAGTCGAAGGCCGCGCAGACATCATAAACCTAATGCGCTGCGGATTAACTAACACCGTAGCACTAGAAGGCGCAAAAGTCCCAGACTCCATAAAACGCCTAACAAAAGACCGCGAAGCAACCGCCCTCCTAGACGGAGACAGAGGTGGCGACTTAATTCTAAAAGAACTCTTACAAGTAACCAACATAAAATACGTCGGACGAGCCCCAAGAGGCAAAGAAATAGAAGAATGCAACTGCAAAGAAATAGCCGAAGCCATAGACAACCGCGTACCAGTCACAGACCTCCCAAAACAACCACAACAACAGCAACAGCCAACACAACCCACACAACAAACTTTAAACCAAATACAACTCTCACAACCACAACCCCAATCACAGCCACAGCCGCAAAAGAAGCAGCAACAACCGCCTGAACGTGTTACTCCTCGTCCACCAAAGAAGGTTATACCTGAACAAATTAAAGAGCATGTTAAAAACTTGCAAGGTACACTCGAGGCTGTATTGCTAAATGAAAAACTTGAGCAAATAGAACGCCTACCAGTAAGTCAATTAGCAGAAAAACTACAGCAATCTGCAGATGTTGATACAATAATTTTCGATGGCATCATAACACAACGCATAGTTGACATTGCCATAGAAAAAGCAACTAAACGAATAGTTGCATCCAGAGTTTCCGAAGCAGTTAAACCAGTTCCAAATGTAGAACTGATAACCTTCCAAGAAACCACCCATTAACACTCTTTTTACTTTTTACTAACTTTATTAGTTTAGAATCACAGCAATTAGCACAGTTCATCTTTTTTCTGTATTAGTTATCTGCATTTTTGATGTGTTTATCGTCCGCTAAGCAGATTAGTGTCTTATGGTGATTGTGATTGTTTAGCGAATAAGGTTATTTAGTATATGTCGAAAATGTTTAATAGCAATTGTAACTTTATTTTGAGGTAATATATTTGTTCAATTGCAAAAGTTAATAATGGAGAGAAGTAAATATGGCAAATTTGAAAGGAACTAAAACAGAAAAAAACCTAATGGAGGCGTTTGCTGGTGAAAGCCAGGCACGCAATAAGTATACCTATTTTGCATCTAAAGCAAAAAAGGATGGATATGAGCAGATAGCTGCATATTTTGAAGAAACTGCTAATAATGAAAAAGAGCATGCAAAAATATGGTTCACACTTCTCTGTGGAGGCAATATTCCTTCAACTACAGATAACCTAAAAGCTGCTGCTGAGGGCGAGAATGGCGAATGGACTAGCATGTATAAACGTATGGCTGCTGAGGCCCGTGAAGAGGGCTTTGCTGATATTGCGGCTCTTTTTGATTTCGTGGGCAATATTGAAAAAGCGCATGAAGAACGTTACCTTACATTGCTTAAGAACATAAATGATGGTCAAGTTTTTGCGAAAAAAGAGAAGACCATCTGGATCTGTCGTAACTGTGGTCATATAGTTGATAATTTATCTGCTCCTGTGCAATGTCCTGTTTGTGCTCATCCACAAGCATACTTTGAAATGCGCATAATTAACTATTAACCACCGCAAGAGACTGGAGAGAGCCATGATGAGTGGTTATCCTAAATTTTTTATTTGTAAACGTTGCGGAAACGTGGTTAGGCTTATCGTAGATAAAGGTGGTTTGCTAGTGTGTTGTGGTGAAAAAATGGCTGAACTTGTGTCTAACACTGTAGATGCAAGCGTAGAAAAACACAAACCAGTTGTAACCGTTTCAGGTGACAATGTAACTGTTGCAGTTGGTAGCGTATTGCATCCAATGCAAGATGATCATCACATAGCCTTTGTATGTATAGAAACAGAAAATGGCAATCAACGTAAATGCCTAAAAGTAGGCGAAGAACCTAAGGCTACATTCAACATTGCAAATGACAAATTAGTAGCTGCATATGCTTACTGTAATCTACACGGTCTTTGGAAAACCGACATAAACCTCTAACAACGCAACGCAACATCTAACTATTTTTTTCTCTACTTTTAATCCTTTTTTTAAATTTGCGCATAACACTAAATTGTTAACTATAATTTTTTAGCTAACTTTGTTATTTGCGTGTTTGTCCAGTGCCTTCTATGACGTGTTTTGTGGTTGTTAAGTGCTGTATGCTCATAGGTCCTCTGGCGTGTAGTTTTTGTGTGCTTATTCCTATTTCTGTTCCTAGACCGAATTGGTTGCCGTCTGTAAAGCGTGTGCTAGCGTTCCAGTAGACTGCTGCGGAGTCTATTTCTTGTAGGAAACGTGAAGCTTTTGCGGCGTCATGTGTTATTATAGCTTCGCTGTGTTTTGTGCCATACTTGTTTATGTGTGAAATGGCCTCTGTTAGGTCTTCAACAATTTTTATGCTAATTATTAAGTCAAGATATTCAGTGTACCAGTCTTGTTCTGTTGCAGCTTTAACATCTGGCATTATCTGACAGGTTTTCTGGTCTCCTCTAACTTCCACTTTATATTTGCGTAGTTCTGTAATTATTTTTGGCAGATACGTGTTAGCTATTTTACTGTTAATTAACAGTTTTTCAGCGGCGTTACATACGCCTGGACGTTGAGTTTTAGCATTAATTATAATAGGTGTTGCCATGTCTAAATCTGCGTCTTCTTCAAGGTAAATATGACAATTTCCTGTGCCTGTTTCAATTACCGGAATTTTAGATTTCTCAATTACCGTATTTATCAAATCCGCGCCCCCTCTGGGAATTAGCACGTCTATGTATTGACGCATGCTCATAAGCTCCTCAGCAGCTTTACGGTCAGGAGAATTTACTACTTGAATAGCATCAATTGGCACGTCAGTATTTTGCAGGGCTTCTCGTAAAACTTTTCCTATACATAAATTAGACTGCAGAGCATCTGAGCCTCCACGCAAAATAACAGCGTTACCTGACTTTACACAGACACCAGCCGAGTCTGAGGTAACATTAGGTCTAGACTCATAGATTACCCCTACAACACCTATAGGCACACGAATCTGCTTAATAATTAAACCATTAGAATGCGTATAACTAGACAAAACTATGCCAACAGGATCAGCTAAAGAAGAAACCTCGCGCAGCTCTTTTGCCATATTCCCAATTTTCTCCGCATCCAAAGATAACCTATCAAGAAGAGCCGCTTTCACGCCCCTACTTTTAGCCGCTTCAACATCAACAACATTAGCCCCAAGAATCTCTTCAACATTAGTCTCCAAAGCATCCGCCATTTTACATAATGCCATATTTCTCTGCTCAGCTGAAAGTCTTACCATTTGAACTGACGCTGCTTTGGCTTTTTTACAGATTTCCTCAATCATCCTGATTCTTCTCCTCTTCTATAATAACATGAATATTTTTTTGCTCAATAACCTCTTTAGACTTATCAGCACCTATTTTCTCTAAAACCTCTGCAATCTGTAAACCCTTAATCTGATCAAGCTGACTACTATTAAAATTCGGAGTCCCCCTCGCAAATTCTACTCCGCTCTCATCCTCAAGGCTTATAACATCATTAACGTCAAAAACGCCATTAACACTATTTACTCCAACGGCAAGCAAACTTGAACCTTGAAGAATTGCCTCTTTTGCGCTATCATTAACTTGAATTGAACCCTTAACAGCAGCACCATAGGCTATCCAACGCTTTACAGCAGACATACACTTCTGAGGCTTAAAATACGTGCCCACATTTCTATCTGACGCTAAAATGCTAATTAACACATTTTCCTTCCTACTATTTGAAATAACAACAGGAATCCCACAATTAGTGGCAATTTCCGCTGCTTTTACTTTACTCTGAATTCCACCACGACCAAACTTACCCTTACCCTTAAGCGACATCTTTAACTCATCTGTAATATTATCAACAGTACGTATAAGCTCCGCACCAGACTCCGCAGGATCAGAAGTATATAGACCATCAACATCAGAGAGAATAACCACTAAATCCGCACTAATAGCTCCTGCAACTAACACAGAGAGAATATCATTATCACTAAAATTTACCTTATACCCATCTGCACGCCTAAGCTCCTCAACACTAGTAACATCATTTTCATTAATAATCGGAACAACACCAAACTTAAGCAACAAAGCTAAAACATCACAAGTATGAACATACGACTTCCTATTCGAAAGATCCTCCGCCGTAAGCAAAACCTGAGCAACCTTTAGACCATACTCCGCAAACAACTTACGATACTTTGCCATAAGCACACTCTGACCAGTAGCCGCCGCCGCCTGCTGAAAAACAACATCCTCGGAATTAGGCACAACCCCAAGCTCTGCAACACCAGCCACTACAGCACCAGACGTTACCAATACAACCCTATCACCCTGCCGCATAGCCTGCGCTATCTGACAAGCAAGCCTCTGCATCTCATGCTCATCAAGCTCGCCCTCACTGGTAGTTATACCACTTGTACCAACTTTAACAACAATTAATCTCGAAGACATTTTACCACACTAACTTACTAACTACAATAATACTGCTAACCTGCTTAAAAACACATAAACAAGTAAATAACCTGATCGATAAAAATAACAACAATAAAAAAACAATAAAACACATGACAACCCATTACAGACCACTTAACTAAAATGAAATACACACCAGACAACAGGTGTTAACTTTAAAATTTGCATAATTAACTTGCGTAACAAAATAATTTTAGTATAATTATAGTAAACAATTAATCCTTAAGCTTTTATCCATGAATAAGAAAAATATATAAGTCTTCGCACTGTCAAATTGGAGCTTGGCTAATTCATATGTTCATACCTTTGGAAATACTTTCATTATCTAATACTCAATTAACACAGTTCGCATTTTTACTTGCCCCCATAGCAGGCATAATCGCTATAGTAACCTCATTATTACTAATGCGAAAAATCAACAAAATGGATCCTGGCTCTCCAAAAGCACAAGAGGTAGCTCAGGCTATACGCATTGGTGCTTACGCCTTCCTAAAAAGGCAATACACAACAATCTCAATAATAACGGCTGTAATCTTTGTGCTAATCGCAGTAGCCCTTGATGTGGGAACAGCTGCAGCTTTCTTAATAGGCGCCGT
>JAITBW010000056.1 GCA_031283385.1 Nitrososphaerota archaeon | reverse complement strand
ATCTGCTTCTGCAAGGTTAAGCATATCAACAAAAGCCCTATTGAAATCAGAAGCAGCTTGTATACTACTCCAAGTGATATTCCAAACAAACAGATAATCATCATTAGCCTGCTCATAATAAGAAAAACTATCTCCACACCAACCAGCAGCCACTTCCTGCACCCTATTATCATCAAGCCAATGACCTAACATAACATATATGAAATATTCACCAAAAGTATCAGACGGATTCCCATAACTACTAGACACTCTTACCCAGCCATCATCAACAGGCGTTGGCACAAAAACAAGACTTGCAGCGTCATCAGCAAGGTATTTATCAAAATGAAGAATATGCGCAGTCGAACTGGGCGCACAAACAGAGGAATAACATTGATTCAACATATCCCAGCCACCATTATCAATTATTGCAGCTACAAATTCTCTACCCTTCACATATGGAAACAAATGCAATTCAGCAACTGCATCAGAAACACCAAAATAAACAGAATCTAACAACAAAAAATCAGACAAAACATGCGAATCATCAGAAATAGGTCTGCCACTCCCATTATTGTTAGTGTATTGGGCTTTATAATACTCCTCCATGTACACAGCATCACCTTCCATCAAGGCATTGTAAGCCCTGCTAACATCATAATTATCTGGAGAGGGAAGCCCAGATTGCCAAACATGCGTAAGCTCATGTATTAAAACAGCCTCAGCTGTAGGCATATCCCATGGCCAAAAATTTTCATATATCACATAAATTTCATTACCAAACGAAACTGCAGTCCAACTGGATATCCAATTCACGAGAGCATCAGAAAGATTATCGTTTTCTGCAATTAAAAACAAGCTTTTGTATATGGCTTCTTGTCTTAAAATGTTCGACGTACTCAAATCTGAGGAGGCTTTTCCCCATCGCTCTATCGCCTGCTGTTTTGTATAAACAAAAAGCGTAATATTTAGGGGTAGAGTGACGTTTCGTATGTATTCAAACTGGTTTTTTGCATCTTCAAATATTATTTGAGCCTGCGCTTCATAAGAGGCTAAAGCAGTATTTTGGGGACGCCCAGAGATAAATAAGGAGCCAAGTATAGTGAAAACTATAAGCAGTGTTACAATGCCGATAATTTTTTGCTTGACTTCAGACGTTACAGGCATAAGTTACAGTTATTCTGTAAATGAAAATAAAGATTACCCAAAAAATACTACTCGAAAACTCAGGCAACTAAAACCGTTGATATAAATACTAAAAACAGCTGTCTAAAACATTTTCTATATAACACTTATACACCATAACAGTTTCATAAACAAGTCTGACTTTGATCATGTATAGAATATTAAATAGTTAAGTAAAAATAGTGACAAGTTCCGTAATTGTAGCGTCATACGTATAAACTTTTATACAGAGATGAGACATGTTTAACTAAAGAGTATTATTAAAGGATAAAGGACTGAATTGCCGTACATTAAAAGAATTGAATTAAAAGGCTTCAAGTCTTTTGGACCACAAACGGTAAAGGTGAATCTGGATAAGGGTTTCACAGCAATCACTGGTCCAAATGGTAGCGGCAAGTCCAATATTATGGATGCTCTTCTATTCTCACTCGGAGAATTAAGCACAAAAAGAATGAGAGCAGAGAATTCTTCAAAATTAATTTTCCACGGTTCTGAAAAAGGCGGCTTAGAAAAATCCAAAATGGCCAAAGTTATCGTTCAATTCGACAATACAGACGGCACAATACCAGCAGATACCGCCACAGTAACCATTTCAAGAGAAGTTTACCGTAGCGGTCAAAGCGTTTATAGATTAAACGGCAGAAGAGTTAGCCGTTCACAGATTATCGAAAACCTATCTATAGCGGCTATTGGTAGTATGAATCAAAATATTATTCCTCAAGCGCAAATTAATCAGTTAGCAGAAATCTCACCTGTAGATCGTCGAAAAGTTATTGAAAATCTCACGGGTATAGGTCAGTATGAAGCGGAAAAAGCTGAGGCAGAAGAAAAACTACGCTCGGCTGACATAAGTATCCGTACAGCCATGGGTAGAATAGATGAAGTTCAAAAACGTCTTGACGATCTAGAACGTGAGCGTAATCAGCTTTCACGGTATAATTTTATCCAAGAAGAGACCAAAAAGTTTCAGGCTATAAAGACTTCAAACGAAATTCTACAATTAGGTGAGCAGCTTAAAGAAATAACTGTTAACATTGAAAAAGCGCAAGCGCGTGTTGATAAACTTAAGAGCCAACGAGAACTGCGTAGAACCAAACGTCATGAGCTTGAGGGCGAATGGCGTAAACTCAGTGGAGAGACCCTTGAAGAAGGCGGCAGTCAAATTCTTAAGGTTCAAATTAATATTGGTGAGTTAAAATCACGTTTAACAGAGTTAACAACGCAAATTAATTCTAGTCAAGCAAGTTTTGAAAGTTTAAAGAAGGTCTCTCAAAATAATCAAGAAAGTTATGACACCCTTCAAAATGAAATAAAAGATAACCGGTTGAAAATACGGGTCTGCAAATCAGAGTATGAAAAACTTAGAACACAAATTGCAGAAAAAGAAACAATGCATGAAGCATTAGCTAAAGAGACTGTTCAACTGTGGGAAGGCCTTGGGGATAATAACCAAAAAGTTCGTGGCGCAGAAGTACAGATTGAAACTTGCACTAAGCGATTAGCATATCTGCGCTCTGAATACACTAAAGACAAGTCAGCAATGCGAATTTGTGTGGGACGCCTTAAAAATCTCACAGTACGTAAAGAAAAGTTTCTCAGTAATCTTTCAGAACTAGAAAAATCTCTTGTAGAACTTGAACAAGTGCAAAAAGACCAAAAAAATCAGATAAAAAGCCTAGAAAACACCATTAATCGCAAAATGGATCAAAAAGAGCTTGTTCAAAAAGAAATTGTTGACGCCGAACGTATTGCACGTTCCGCTAAAGACGCAGTAATAGAGTTTGCAACACAAAAAGATCTCGCCGCCACCATAGCGCAAGAAGAAAAAGCGTTACGTAACATTGAGGAAATGGGCGACGTAGGCGCAATTAACGGCATTTATGGTAGGCTTCGTAATTTAATTAAAATTGATAAAAACTATAAAAAAGCCATTGAAGCCGCTGCCGCTGGTTGGCTTGACGCATTAGTAGTAAAAGATGTTGACGCAGCATTTATGTGTGCTGAAACTTTGCGTCGTATGAAATTGGGCAGGGTTAAAATTATACCGCTACAAGGGGCTGTGCCACAGAAAATAAAACCTGCGCCGATACATGAAAGCGGCGTAATTGGTCAGCTTACAGCATTTATTAAATATGATAAAAAAGTAGAGTTTGCAGTTGACTACGTTTTTGGCGATACCGCTGTTGTGTCAAATGATAAAACGGGTTTCGCTCTTTCAAATAAAGGTTATCGTTCCGTTACAGTTAACGGTGACTTGTATGAGTCAGGAGCTTTTGAAAGCGGCTTCTATCGTGCACCCATTGATTTTTCAACAATCATTCCAAGTGAAAATGCACTAAAAAGTCTTGATGAGGCAGTAAAAGCACTTCAAACGCATTTATCACAAAGAGGCACAGACATAGTAAGTATAGATGAAGAAATTGAGCACGCTAAAATTGAGATGACACGGCTTAGCGAGTTTATCGCTACATTAGATAGAGAAGTTGTTAGAATTAAACGCAGTGTTAAACGTACTCAAATTAACGTTCGACAAACGGGGAAATACAGTGGGAAACTGGAACGAGAAAATGCCTCGTACAAAGGCCGCATGAGCGTATACATGTCAGAACGTAACACTATTAAAAAAACTCTGCAGAAAAACTATATTGAACTTGCAGAATTACGCAAAAAAACTGATGTTAGCCATATTCAAAAACTTGAAGTGGAACGAGAGTGTATAGGTGAAGAAACAAACAGTTTAAGACAAAAATTAGGCACTCTGAAAACTGAAATCGACACACATCAATCAAAATTTGACCAAGTCCTTCGTGTAGGCTATCAGAACATAAAAATTCAATTATCTAAAGTTGAACAACAAAAGAAAAAACTTGAAAAAGAACTCGCCGAGACCATACAAAAAAGAGAGGAAACTAAAAAAGAACATGACGAGTTAGAAAAAAGTCGAGTTGAACTATCTAACACTGTTTTTTCTGCACGCGAAGAATCTAAAAAGTTCACTAACCAAATTGACACTATAGATGACGAACTACGCCTTTTAGATAATGAATATGAACAAGCAGACACCCTACTTAACCAGTTAACACTAACAGTCCAAACTAGCAATTTACGGCAACAAAATCTACAAAACCAACTTAAACAATACGGTTTTGAGCAGGAATTTAAAGTTAATCAAAGACAAGTAGAAGAGGCAGACACTACTATACGCATGATGCAATTTGAACTTGAACGCATAGGAGCCGTTAATCAACTTGCACGCGACCACTACGATGACCAAACCTCACGATACCGAGAACTCTCAGTCCGCTTAAACGAGCTAGAACGCGAAAAACAAGCCATAGTTGCATTCATGGATGAAATCGACGCCAAAAAACGCAAAATTTTCATGACCGCATTTGACAAAATAAACAGCCGCCTCAATAACTACTTTGATAAACTATCTGGCGGCGGAACAGCCACATTAAAACTAGAAAACACTGACGACCCATTTGTTGGAGGCATAGATATGATAGTCCAATTTCCCAATAAACCTTCAATTGTTGTCAGCGGAGCTAGCGGCGGTGAACGCTCATGCGCAACAGTCGCATTCATATTCAGCCTTAAAGAATTCTCACCCGCCTCTTTCTATATACTTGACGAAGTAGACGCACACTTAGACGCATTCCATACCACTAAACTTGCCGAGCTACTACTCGAAGAAGCAGCTGAAACACAATTCATCGTTATCAGCCTACGACCAGAAATGGTCAGTAGAGCACAAAAAATCTACGGTGTCTATGAACGCAACGGCATCTCAAACGTTGTAACAGTGAAATTTCCACCAAAAGCACCAACCACAGGAGAGCTATCTAGATAATGTCAACAAAATCACCACCACCCCAAACTACTACGCCATCTCGCAGACCTTTCTACCTACGACCACCTTGGAACATTCTCTTTGAACTTAGCAAACTTGAAAAACTTGGCACTCCTTGGAACATCAACATCGCCTACCTACTACGCTCATTTCTCACTGAAATGAGCCACACAGAAAAAGTAGACTTCCGAGCATCAGGCGTCGCATTAGACTCCTCCGCATTAATTTATCTCATGAAATCCAAACTACTCCTAACCCTAAATGACCCCCCATCACCAACAGCACAAAAACTCCCACCAGATTTCGTCCCACCACCACTATTTCTACCACTTCGCCATGAATTAACATCAACAACTATCCAACACCTACTCGAAGTCCTAGACGAAGTGCTAAAAGGTGAAAAAATTTCCAGATTAGACAGAGCAGTTATTCAAACACCAGTCTTACCAATAGTTTCAGATTTACTTCCACAATTCGACCCATTTTTAGCCGAATTAGAAAATCAAGTTGAACAACTTTACGCCTTATTAATTGAAAAAGTACATGGCCAAGGAATAATCGATTTTTCAACATTAACAAAAGGCACAACACGTATAGAAGCGTTAAGAACATTCATTTATCTACTTTTCCTTGCACAAGATGGTTTAGTAAGCTTGTGGCAAAATGAAGAAACAGAAGAATTATACATCGCAGTGGGGAACCTAAAAGTTGGAAAAGCCAGAGAACCAAGCAAATGAAACACTAACAGAAACAACTAAGCAACAAATACAGAATCAAACAACAGATACAGAACAAACAACAATAACAACAAATAACACACCATCTGAAAACATAACAGAACAACAAACCAAACAACCACAACAAACAGATCAAGACCCAGATGATGAAAACACAAAAGAAGACAACACAGCACAAGCAGAAGCAAAACTAAAACAGAACTTAGCACTAATAGAAGCAGCCTTATACGTAGCTGGACGCCCATTGGATATAAACGAAATAGGGCAAGTCATTAACAGTCGCTCTAAAAAGAAAGTAAAAAAATATACAGAGTCCATAATGAAAGAATATGTTGCAAGGAACTCTCCAATGGAAATTTTAGCGTTAAAAGATGAAAGATATGTCTTACAGGTTAAGGCTGAATTTACACCACTTATTAAAAAATTGGTTAATAGACCTCTGCTTTCGTCTGGTCCACTTAAGACATTGTCATACATTGCGTATAGGCAACCGATTACTCAAAAACGTGTTATTGAGGTTCGAGGTCAACATGCGTATGATCATGTTAAACAGTTAAAAGATATGGGGCTAATTACGTCAGAACGCGTAGGTCGCTCAGTAGCTCTTAAAACCACAGATTATTTTTCAGATTATTTCGGGCTAACACAGGATACTTCAGTTATGAAACGTGAATTGAAACGCATTTTTGGGGATGCAATAAAGGAAGAAGGGCAACCTTAAATGGATACGTTTATATGGAAATTAACAGTTTTAGTGACTACTCGAATTAAAGGAATGTAGAATAATGTCTACTCATAGTAGTTTGCGCAAAAGAAAACTAACAGGCGGTAAAAAAAGAGTTTACCGTTCAAAAAAGAAGTACGAAGCAGCAGGGTATCCAGCTGAGACAGTTATAGGTGAGCCAAAACGTAAAAACACGCGAGGCATAGGTGGTAACGTGAGAGTTAAAGCTCTAACAGAAAAATTTGCCTCAGTAACTGATCAAAGGACAGGTCAGACACAGAAAGTGGAGATTGTTGGCGTAGTTCGAAACGGAGCGAATGTTGACTATAACCGTAGAGGTGTCATAACTAAGGGTGCTGAAATTGATACATCTCTTGGTCATGCAAAAGTAACCAGTCGTCCAGGCGCAGATGGTGTTATAAACGCTGTCCTGATTGCTGGTAAAGAAAAACAATAAAAAAAACTATTTTTTAGTTTTATTTTTTATAATTGTGCGCTTGCTTTTGTAGTTCTGCTTGTTGTTGGAGTTTTATTTTTATAAGTTGCGCCGCAATTTTTAGGATAATTTGCTCTTTTGGCTCATTCTTTTCTACGGTAAGCATACCCGTCTTTAGCCAAGGTGTTTTAGGGTAACCAGCAGTTGGGTTTATACTGTTTTCTAGTCCAAGTTTGTCAGCAGCTTCTTTTATCTCTAAAATTTTAGGACCAGTAACGGCTAAATTTTTAGGAACCCGCCGACCTTCGTTTTTACTTTTTGCGATGTCAAAGTAGGCAGGCCAGAGTATTGCATTATCAGATTTTCGCATTTTATCCTCTCATTTAGTTTTTTATTTGTGGGCGTAATAAGCGACCAGATTTTGGTTAACTTTATCTACGCGTATGAACCCGAACCGTTCAAATTGTATAACTGTGTCGGGTTTTAATTTTTTGCTTTCATTTTCGGCAAATCCCATCACTGTTTGTGCTGTTGGTAAAATGATTTCGCATGGGAATTCTGTGTCTTTTGGAATCCAGTGAATAAGTTGCGCCTTGATTTTTCGCACATCCTCATATGCTTCGCTTGAGTATTTAGCTTCAATATTCAAAAGTTTAGTGTCAACGGCGTCGATTGTTGTTTGTTTGTCGATTTTTGTAATTTCGATGTTGAAAAGTTCCATAAGGCGAACTATTTTGCCTTGTTCCATATTTTCGGCATCTTTTTTGGATACCCAAAAGTTTGCTGTCCCGTTTTTGTCGGGTGTTATTGTGTATTCTCGGAAGCCGTTTTCAGGTTTTTCAGGGTGTAGGGGTAATTTTGAAGTAAATGTTTTAGGTATATTGTTTATTTTAAGTTCAACAGGTTCAGGTACAAAGAAATAGCGGTTGCTTATGGTGTCTAAGATTTTGCGGTTGTGTGAGTATAGGTTTTCCCAGCTTAGAGTGACATCGTTAGCTTTTATGCCTACGTCTATAATCATTTTTTTAATAGCTTCAGGAGTAAAGCCTCGCTTACGTAAAGCGGCAAAAGTGCCAAGGCGTGGGTCGTCAAAGCCAGTATATGTTCCATCTTTAATTCCTGCCATAATTTTAGATTTGCTCAAGAAGGCATCGGTGATTTTGAGTCTTCCATAATGAATGGCCTCAGGGTACTCCCATCCGAGAGCTTGATACATATATTTTTGACGTATCATGTTAGTATAATGTTCTTTGCCTCGGATAATATGTGTCATACCCAATAAATGATCATCTATACCTGCCGCTAGATTGTAGAGCGGCCATAAAATGTATTTATCACCTACGCGTGGATGAGGATACTTTTTAGTATCGACAATACGCAATGCTGGCCAATCTCGAACTGCAGGATTAGGGTGATCAAGCTCTGTTTTTACGCGCACAACTGCTTGTCCTTCCTTATAGCCGCCACTTAACATTTTACGCCAACGTTCAAGCTGCTCTGCAGAAGATAAATCGCGACAGGGGCAAGCCTGCTTGGATAAGGATATCTTGTGAAAAGCTTCTTGGGCACATTCGCAAACATAAGCAGCATTTACACCAATTAATTTCTCTACGTATTCATAATATATGGGTAATCTATCACTTTGAATATATTCCTCATCAACCTGTACGCCTAGCCATTTGAGATCTTCGCGTATACTGTCATAAAATTCTAAGGCAGGTTTTTTGATTTTAGGATCAGTATCTTCAAAGCGAAGAATAAATTTACCATTGTACATGCGAGCATACTCATAACTAAGTACAATTGCCCGTGCACTGCCAAGGTGTAATACGCAGTCAGGGTTAGGTGAGAAACGGGTAATAATTTGCTCAAACTTGTCTGCGTTAGGCAATGCTGAAAGCTTTTTTTCCGCAGGTTTTTCTTTCTTCTGAGTTTCAGGCCAATTTTGCTCTACAATAGCTTTCTGCTCAGAGAGAGGATAACTATTAACCTCATTAACTATGCTATTAATTACAACAGAGAGCTCTTTAACACATGAACGGAAATCTTGTCTTTCCCCAAGAACCTTTCCAATCATTGCACCTGCCTGCGCTTTTCCGTCATGTGAAATTGCATTAAGCAACGCGGCTTTCCGTATTAACTCTCTGAGATTTTTATCTTGTTCAAGCGCCAAATTTTTTACACTCACTGAAATAAATATTACATATTACGCTTAATCAAGAATTCGGA